>MAXT01000323.1 GCA_001751225.1 Desulfuromonadales bacterium C00003107
TATAACACAGAATCGCAGGGCTCAGGTGGGCATTGGAACTCTGATCATCTTTATTGCGATGGTTCTTGTCGCTGCTGTTGCAGCGGCTGTTCTGATACAGACATCAGGAGTTCTGCAGCAGAAGGCACAGACCACAGGAAAGGAAGCCACAAAGGAGGTATCCTCAAACATCGATATCGACTCGATTGAAGGCTGGAGGGGCGGAAGCAATTCGTCCGCATCCGACTGGGACACGTACTCAGATGAGATCTACCGGCTGGATATACGAGCATCGCTCAAGGTGGGAAGCGAGCCTGTTGACATGAACCAGGTCGTGATCACCATAACCGATGGTACGACTACAAACGATCTCCGCTACATCTACGGTGAACTCAACGCAACAGACGGCGATGATGCTCCGAGGATCGGTGGCGACGTAAACAATGTCAGTACTTACTACCGGCTTGAGGTTCGGGATGGGTTAGATGACAGCGAAGAGACATTGTACTACTTCATAAAGGCGTATCCGGATGCGCATGAGGATGGTAATGTGATCTATTCGGAGACTGGTACCTCTGATACCAACCGTATCGGAAACACGAGCAGTTCCACATATTTCGGTCGCTGCGACAAGTTCTACGTAATCGAGGAGATCAGGGACGATGACAAATCATACACCGGCGACAACCCGGTGATGAACACAGGAGACCTTGTGAAGGTGATACTCCTGGTAGGACCAAATGACCTGGACACTGATATCAGCTCAGCATGGACCCGGGATCCCGCGAACAACGAGACTCTTGGTGAGTCATCCCTGAGCGTCATGCCACGAACCACGGTCACGATCGGCATGATTCCGGAGGGTGGTGCGGGAACTACGGTCGACTTTGCGACTCCGTCGTCATTCGGAACGCATGCAAGCGTGGATCTGTATCCGTGATCTGATATGACCTCCATGAAATTGATCGGGGACTGCCGTGCCCAAGTGGGAATCGGCACCCTGATCATTTTTATTGCCATGGTTCTTGTCGCTGCTGTTGCTGCAGCTGTTCTGATTCAGACATCGGGAGTTTTGCAGCAGAAAGCGCAGAGCACTGGAAAGGAGGCGACAAAAGAGGTATCGAGCAATATTGACATCGATTCGATTGAGGGTGCACGCAGTGGCACGAATTCTTCGGGCGGCGACGATGACACGTTCTCTGATACGGTCGACCGGCTCGATCTGCGCTGTTCCTTGAAGGTGGGAAGCGAACCGGTTGATCTGAATCAGGTCGTAATCACGATAACCGATGGGACCAGTGTGCATGATCTCATGTACATCGCAGGGACGCTAGACACCAATACCACCAATGTGAGCGACGGTACGTTTTCAAGCACGTCGTCTGACCGTCTCACCACATACCGGCTGCTTGTTGAGAGCCTCGCAAAGATACAGGTGCCGTACCCGGACGCGACAATCGGCGCAGATGCCGTCTACGTGAACAAGACCAGCGCGGGAACGGTTCACCTCGGGTACAACGCAACCAAGGCGATCACAGGCGATTATTCCGACAAGTACTTCATGCGTGCGGATATGTTCTTTATCGCTGAGGAGATCAGAGATGAGGATGATTCGTTTAGCCTGGATACTCCGATCATGAACAAAGGTGATCTCGTGAAGATCATGATCCTGACCGCGCCGAGCGACACGTGCTCTGATGTGGCGACGCTCACTGATCTCAAGAATGTTGACCCCAGGCTCGGGGAGGCAGACCTGACAATTGACCCCAGAGCCGCGATCAGTATCAATATCCTGCCAGAGGCTGGCGCAAGCACGACTGTCGAGTTCGTTGCACCGTCGTCGTTTGGGACAAAGCTGAATATCGGGCTGTATCCATGATGTCTGTGATATTTTCGTGGTTTTTTAATTCCTTCCGGATGGATGGGTTATTGCAAAGGAGATTAACCACAGAGGACGCGGAGGGCACAGAGAGTTGCTTTTTCTCTGTGTCCTCTGTGCTCTCTGCGGTTTTCCAAAACCCACTCCGGAAGATGATAAAAAGTCCCCTATTTTCGATTCTGATCAATCGCAGATACACGCAGATACACGCAGATGCAGGATCAACGAATCTGCGTTCGTCTGCGTTCAGCAGCGGTTCGCAATTGCCTGTTTCCAGGACGAAGAGATTACCAATCATTCCCTCTGTGCTGCTACTGCTGCTGCCACTGCTGCTACTGCTACTGCTTGCATCCGGAACCGCATCGGCAGGTGTTGTCTACACGGACCATATCGACGTCGGAGCGGACACAATCGTTGCCAGGATCAGCGAGACCTATACCGGAAACGATGCCGAGATCGTTGAAAGGGACCTTGCCGGCGGTCGTTCTACGTACATAGAGCGGGCAGAGGAGACTCTTCTCGCATGGGGCACTTCATACATCGTCGTTGATTGTGATTCCTCGCTTCTCGAGATGCAACGTGTTGATGTGAATGTTACGAACGTCTCCGGAACGTTTCTGATCAATAGCACGCTGGAATACGGAGTTGCAGCATCGCTTGACCATGGCGGACACAGTATCTGGATTCAGGGGCACCCCGGAATCACCTCTCGGACGATCACCCTCCCTGCGAACGTGGAGATTGCGTCGGTTGCCGGAATCAGGGACCCTTCCGAGATTGAAGTTAATGGTCACGCCACAGTCACCGGTGCAAGCGCCACACGCAAGTTTTTGAACGGCACCCAAACCACGTTTGAGTACGCAACCGTCGTTGAGATTCGCAAAAAACCGATCTACACGCACCCGATGTCGCTGCCGCTGATCGTCTCAGCCGAGTTTGTCCTGCTCGGGGCATGGTTGTGGATGCGCAGGAAGAACCGGTGAACTCATAATTGCGCTCGCCCCACGTCTGTTTGCGCTCAGTGCAACATACGCGACTCCCCTCGTGATGCCACACAATTCATTGCGGAGTCGGTGACTTTGGGGCGGCTGGCGTGAGTGTATGTGGAGGTCGGGGCGAGGTCTTGCGTGGATGATGTGACTTTTGGTGGATTCAAGTGGATAGGTGAAATAAGAACTGCGATATTTGAACCGCGTGAGTGTGCGCCAAGCTCGTTCGGATTCCGAACCAAATCACATTTATCCGGATAGAGACAGATAATCCACAATGACCCTGCTACCACAAACCGACCTCGAAACCATCACCAAACGACTGAACCGACCGCCAAACCCGGTCGAGGAAGGCTGTTTCCTGAACCTCTGGAGCGAGCACTGCTCGTGCCGCTCGAGCGCAAAGCACCTCCGCACATTCCCAACAGAGAGCGACCGCGTCATAATCGGTCCCGGCGACGACGCCACAATCGTGCGCCTGAAGGACGATCTCTTCAAGTATATGATTG
>MAXT01000324.1:0-1034 GCA_001751225.1 Desulfuromonadales bacterium C00003107
GTGCCGTACCTGCTTGTTGGGGCAAAGTATCCGAGTGTCTGATACCCCCATGAACCATAGAACGGGTGTTCCATCAGAGGCAGAAACTCTATGTGTGTAAAGCCCATATCCTGCACATAATCAGCGAGATAAGGGGCCATCTCCCGATACGTTAGGAACCGGTTGTTATCCTCAGGTACTTTCCGCCAGGATCCGAGGTGAACCTCATAAACGGAAAAAGGATCGCTGAGTGGTCTGTGGCGGTTTTCCATCCATTCTTCGTCTTTCCATTCATAGCCCAGATCCCATACAATGGACGCCGTCTTTGGTGCAAGTTCCCAGTAAAATGCGAATGGATCTGCCTTGTCGACCTTATAGTTGCCGTATCTCGAGACGATGTGATACTTGTACAGGGCACCTTCTCTGACGCCGGGGATGAACCCCTCCCAGATGCCTGATCCATCGTCTCGCAATCTTAGTGAATGTGATTCAGTGTCCCAGCTGTTGAAGTCACCTATTGCAGATACGTACTTCGCATTCGGAGCCCAGACAGCAAAGAATGTGCCCTGGGTGTTGTTTATGGTTGTTGTATGAGAACCAAGTTTTTCATACAGCCGGAAGTTGCTGCCCTCTCTGAAGAGGTGAATATCATGGTCTGTGAGAGGACTTACATCGTATATTATATTCTCCATCTTAGCACCTTCTTTCTTTCAACCGGATGTGGATTCTTTGTGGGGATTTTTCAAAATATTCTCAATTCCCCTGATCGGGATTGCGACCCAGTCAGGGTGGTTGTTCAGTTCATAGCCCAGTTCGTAGATCGCCTTCTCCAGAATGAATGCCTGGAGCAGGATCTCTAGCTCCCCTCTCTCATCCGGCAGAAAAGGAGCTATTCCAGCCGTGTTCAGATAGGACTGAAGGAAAACACCGCTCACATACTGATACCACATATCAGCCCATGGTTCCAGCAGGGCGGTATCTTCGGGTCTGACAGATACACACCCGAGTAGATCGCTGTAAGCCGCGTAATGAAAGGATCTGATCATGCCAGCCAC
>MAXT01000324.1:1102-1647 GCA_001751225.1 Desulfuromonadales bacterium C00003107
CCCTCGAAGTCTATGATCACAAAATCCTTGCCAGTATAGAGCACCTGTGAAAGGCGGTAGTCGCCGTGGCAGCGAATCCGCATGGCAGCAATCCGCCGCCCTGTAATCGATCTGAAGCGTTCAATAACCTCCCCCTCACGTTCAAGGACTCCTTTTGCTTCCTCTTGCAGTGTCTCTGGCAGGTCATTCAGGCGGCGGCGCAGGAGCTGGAAGACCTGTCTGGTCAGGCTGCGCATGGACTGGTACAGGGAACGCTGATAGTGCATAGAGAAGGGTTCCGGGGCGAAATCGGGTTTGTCGGGGGCAGAGGCAAGGGCGATGTGTAGCTCAGCGGTGCGCTCTCCAAGCAGCCGCGCTGCCTCTATGTACGTCCCGATCATCTCGGATGCCACCTGCGGAAAATCGTTCTCGACCAGATCCAGCAGTGGAACTCTGGGCGGTGGGGCTGCCCGCACCTCAGGAGCCAGTGACAGGACGTGCTTGAAGTAGCGGCTCAGGATATCTGTGGTGTACTGCCATGCATCCCCTTCGTTTGGCACGAAGCC
>MAXT01000324.1:1731-3707 GCA_001751225.1 Desulfuromonadales bacterium C00003107
TCCAGATCCGGATTGATCCCAGCCTCAATTCGCCGGAAGATCTTCAGGATGAACCGTTCCCCGTAGATCACCGAGGTGTTGCTCTGCTCGACATTCAGGATCGATAGCTCCATGGGTTCATCGCGCCAGATCTGGCGGAACGCCTGTGAGGGCAGAGTCATGATCTCTCCTGCGGCCCCCTTGAAGCGGCGACGCTTGGAGATGGCTTTTAGTACCACCTCACAGAAACTCTCGTCCATGACGGCGTCGTAGATGACCCCTTCCTCGCCACTGTCCTTCAATTGCAGGCGGGCGACCGCTCCACCCGGGTGATCGCCTGCCGTATAGCTAAGAGGGAGCGTATAGGTCTCTGAATCCCCCTCAACGTACTCAACCTGCACTATGGTGATGTATGTATATGAAATGGGGACGGTTTCCTTGATCTCGACTGACCTGATGCGTTTCGCTTTCCCACCAAACCAGCGTCGCATCTTGAGATAATCCGGCAAGATCTCCTCAAGCGTGCTCTTTGCTTTGCCCTTGAAGACAGCATCCCATCGTCCAGCCACGGTGATAACAGGCAGCCTTGTCTCGATGGGTTCCTGAATGGCACGCTTGGTCGCAAGTGAAAACCAGAAGAAGGTGTACGGACTCAATGTGAGAAAATAGGGCTGTTCACCAATAGGCGGGAACTCTGTCCTGCCGAAGAGTTCGACCGGCACCATCCCGGTGAAGGAAGAGAGATCCAGTTCCACGTACTGTGCGAAGCGGGACAGGTTGGCGACCACGAGAATACACTCATCCTCGTAGCGGCGGACGAATGATAGCACCTTGTGATTATCAGGGTACAGGAAGACTAATGTCCCACGTCCGAAGGCTTTGAATTGCTTCCTGAGCGAGATAAGATGTTTCATCCACCAGAGAAGCGAATTGGAATTGTTCTGCTGCGCCTCCACATTGATGGCATCGTAGCAGTACTCGGGATCAATTATGACCGGCAGATATAGCCGCTGCGGGTTGGCACGGGAGAAGCCTGCGTTCCGGTCAGCACTCCACTGCATGGGCGTGCGCACACCGTCGCGGTCACCGAGATAGACGTTGTCGCCCATCCCGATCTCGTCCCCGTAGTAGATGATCGGTGTTCCTGGCAGGGAGAAGAGCAGGCTCTTCATAAGCTCAATCTTATTGCGGTGATTTTCAAGAAGGGGGGAGAGCCGGCGGCGGATGCCCAGATTGATCCGCATCCGGGAATCGTAAGCATAGACCCGGTACATATAATCCCGCTCCTCGTCTGTTACCATCTCAAGGGTCAGCTCGTCGTGGTTTCGCAGGAAGAGCGCCCACTGGCAGGACTCTGGTATGGCCGGGGTCTGCTCAATGATATCGATTACCGGAAAACGATCCTCCCTCCTGACCGCCATGAACAGTCTGGGCATCAATGGAAAATGGAATGCTATATGGCACAGATCACCTTCGCCAAGGTATGCCGCGGCATCTTCGGGCCACTGGTTCGCCTCTGCCAGAAGCATTCGGTTCCTGTACTTACTATCTACATGAGCCCTCAATCTCTTCAGGAACGCGTACGTCTCCGGCAGATTCTCGCAGTTGGTGCCCTCACGCACATAGAGGTACGGGACAGCGTCCAGCCGAAGACCGTCAACACCCATCTCAAGCCAGAAGTCAATGACCTTGAATATGGCTTTCTGCACATCAGGATTGCTGTAGTTTAAATCCGGCTGGTGGGAATAGAAGCGATGCCAGTAATAGGCACTGGCAACCTGATCCCACGCCCAGTTCGAGGGCTCGAAGTCCTTGAAGATGATGCGAGCATCCTTGTACCGATCGGGGGTATCGCTCCAGATATAGAAGTTGCGCCACCTGCTCCCGGGCATGGCACGGCGGGCTCGCTGGAACCATGGGTGCTGGTCAGATGTGTGGTTTAAGACAACCTCGGTTATCACGCGCAGTCCGCGGCGGTGGGCTTCCCGCAGGAAGAC
>MAXT01000324.1:3758-4212 GCA_001751225.1 Desulfuromonadales bacterium C00003107
TAGAATGGGAGGAGCCAGATTGCAGTAACTCCCAGATCCTTGAGGTAATCCAGTTTTTTAATGAGCCCATCAAAATCCCCGACACCGTCGCCATCGCTGTCATGAAATGCCCTGACATGGAGCTCGTAGATGATCGCATCCCTGTACCAGAGCGGGTCATCCTCCGGACTTGGATCTTCCTTCTTTTGGTTCACAATCGTGCCCCTATCCTGAACCATATAGGCCCCCAAACTCGTACAGTGTCAGTAACGCGCCCTGCTCATAATTCTCCGGATATGCCCCTCTTAAAGAATGGTAACAATCCCTGACAGGCTTTACCGCTTCTTCTGTTCCGGCGGGACCCAGCAACATGTATACCAGGGAACAGGTGCAGGGGTCTTTTATTGAATTTAAAATTCCAGGAATCCGGGATGAAGAATCGATTTTTGACCTGTGAAATATGTCTACCGCCATC
>MAXT01000325.1 GCA_001751225.1 Desulfuromonadales bacterium C00003107
TTTTAGTCGAGTCTAAGGTCGAGGTAATGTGAGTCAACTCTGTTTGGCATCGGGATAGGTTCTTTTTTACCCGCCGCAATTGCAAGGCCAAGGTCAGTGAGCAGCCTATTGCGATCAGGGTACAAATCAAGAGCAGTATCGGATGGATAGCAAGTTGGGTCATCGGTAATCCGCTGTCAGCGTTGTAGGGGGCTGCGTTGTCGCTTGACGTTGCGACCGATGTGATTCTTCAATTTGATCAGCGACTGACTGTGCAATTGAGAGACGCGCCCTTCGGAGATCTCGAGTACTTCGGCAATCTCTTTTTGACTCAATTCTTCGTAATAGTAAAGGGTTACCACCAGGCGCTCTTTTTCCGACAGTCGATCGATATATTCTGCCAACTGCTGGGCCAGTTCGCTGGTTTCCAGCATCTCCAGAGCCGTTTTGTCGCCTTCGTTTACCAGGTTGTCCAAAAGGCTGGGGCCGTGTTCCGATTCACCAATGGTTTCGTGCAGGCTGATGCAGCCAAGGTGACTGGTTTCTGAGAGCAGTTGCCGGTATTCCTCGAGGCTCATCTGCAGCGCTGCGGCTATTTCCTGCTCCTCCGGGTCACGGCCCAGGGTACGTAGTAGGTCGTCGATAGCTTTTTGAACCTGTCCCTGTTTTTTGCGCAGGGTTCGAGAAAACCAATCCATACGCCGCACTTCGTCGAGTACGGCTCCGCGCATGCGTTTTTCAGCAAAGGTTTTAAACAGCACGCCCTGGCCGGGATCGAAGCGTCCGGCGGCATCGACCAGGCCGAGCATAGCTGCGCTGGCGATATCTTCACGGGACATGAAGGCTGGCACCTGAGTCACCATACGATCAGCCAGGAAGCTGATCATGTAGAGGTGAGCCTTGATCAGACGATCCTTGGCGTCTGCCCCTGGTGGGCTGTAAGGAACCGATACCTTCATCAGATCTCCTCATGATTTATGTTCATGAGCCTTTTCCAGAAAAACTGCAGAGTACCTTTGGGTTGCAGATCCTGTGGCATGGTCAACAGACCCTTGGCAAAGGAAATAAAGGCATTGCTGGTCTTGCTGGTCGGATAAAGGTTGATCATCGGCTGCTGCCGACGGATCGATTCCCGGACCCGCTTGTCAAAGGGGATGCAACCCATGTAATCGATGGAAATGGACAGGTAGCGGTTGGCCACTGTGGTCAGCTTTTGATAGACCTCCAACCCTTCTTCGGCGTTAGCCACCGAATTGACAATCAGAGAGAAGACCTTTTGATGGTAGCGGGTTGAGAGCAGTTTCATCAGGGCGTAGGCATCGGTGATGGCGGTTGGATCGGGGGAGGTCACCATCAGAACGTCATGAGCCGCGACACTGAAATAGGTGACATTCTCCGAGATACCAGCTTCGGTGTCGATGAGTACGATATCGAAGGACTCATGCAAATTGTCGAGTTCTTCCATGAAACGCATCTTCTGGCTACCGTCGAGGTTGGTGAATTGCTGCACTCCGGATCCTGCTGGCAGAATCTTAATGCCGGGAGGTCCTTCAACCATGATTTCCGTCAGGCGACGTTCACCGGAGAAAAAATGGTTGAGATTAAAACGGGGGGTGAGGCCGAAGACCACGTCGATGTTGGCCAGGCCAAGATCGGCGTCGATGATCAGAACTTTTTTGCCTTGCTTGGCCAGGGCAATCGCCATGTTAGCAACCACGGCGGTCTTACCCACGCCGCCCTTGCCGCTGGTGACGGTAAAGACACGAGGCGGAGTTCGATTGCCGGTCTCGGACGGAGAATGGTCAACGAGTTGCTCCTGCAAATTCCGCAGGGTTTCAGCTTGATCTGATAATTCGTGAGTCGCGCTCATAATCTGTTCTCTTTATTGTTGTTGAATAACAAAACCAGCTACGGCTGCGGGGTCTGCAACCAACAGGTCTTCGGGAACTCGTTGGCCGTTGGTCAGATAGGACAGGGGCAGGTCCTGATGGAGCGGAACATTCAGCAGTGAGCCACGTTGGTCGCATTCGTCCAGTTTGGTAAATACCAGGCTGTGCAAGGGTAGTCGGCTGAAATTCTCCACGGTGGATTGCAGTTCGCTGTCCCGAGTGGAGGCGGCTAATACCAGGTGATTCTCGATGCCGGATTCGGGGCCGAGGAATGTATTCAGCTCGGCGAGGCTCACATCATCTTTGGGGCTGCGTCCGGCGGTATCGATTAGGATCAGATCCTTGTCCTGATGGCGGGCAAAAACCTCCTGCAGTTGTTCCGGAGTGAGCACTACCTCAACCGGAACATTCATCAGCTCACCATAGACCTTGAGTTGTTCTACTGCGGCGATACGGTAGGTATCGATCGTCACCAAGGCGATGCGGATGCCACCTTGCAGCAGCAGGTTGGCCGCCAGTTTGGCAATGGTGGTTGTTTTACCCACGCCGGTCGGTCCGACCAGGGCGACACGCCGTTGTTTGGTGGAGCAGTGGAAGGGGCCGGTGACTCGTACCAAGGACTGGACGGCATCGGAGTAAAATTCCTTGAGCCGTTCCTGATCCTGCATCTGTTGGGGGGAGAGGGTTTCCCAGGCGTACTGTTCGATAGCGTCGGCCGCTTCGGCTTCGATTCCGTAGCTGGTCAAATTATTACGCAGCAGGGCCATTTCTTTAATGTCGTCACTGCCTGAATTGTTGGTGGCCGGCTTGCGCATGTGGCGCGCTGCAACTTCGCGGGTCATAATCGCCGGGGGCGGCGAGACCTGGGGAGCGGCGGGTTGAGGCGCCGGTTGATCAGAGAGTTGTTTGACCAGCGCTTTGAGCTCATCGATCTCCCCACGCACTGTACTCAGGTCCTGATTGGCAGCCTGGCTGGCAGCCTGGCTGGCAACCTGATTTTTGAGCTCTCTGAGTTCATCTTCGAAAGGGTCGACTACCTTGCGTTGCTTCCAGAGTTGCGAATAGGTGATTTCGTCTTCGCCAGTATCCGATCTGGTGGCCGGTGTTTGTTTGCTTGAACTTCGAGGTCGCGGCGGCACCGCTGGTTCGGACGAATCGATGGCGGCCGTCACTTCGTAGATCGGCTTGCGAAACACCCCCATCCCTTTACGCACGGTGCGGGTTGAGAGAATCAGCGCCTCGGAACCCAGAGCTTCTTTGACCTTCTTCAGGGCGTCAGGCATATTATCCGCTTCAAAGACTTTAACCAGCATTGATTGACACAGCTCCTACCGAGCGCACTTTAAGGTGCGGGGCAATTTCATTATGAGATAAGACCACCAAGTTCGAAATGTAGCGTTCGGTCAACCTTTTGACATGTAGTCGGATTGTTGGCGAGCAGAGCAGTACCGGTGTGGTGCCTCCGCCCAGAGTTTGAATGGTTTCACTGAGCCCTTCGAGAAAGGCCTGAGCCTTATGGGGATCGAGGGCCAGATAGCTGCCGTCCTGGGTGCGGTGAACTGAATCCTGAAACGATTCCTCCAGCTCGTGATCGAGAGTAAACAGGGACAATGTCTGGCTGTCATCCGCATAGTTGCAGCTGATTGAGCGGGCCATGGCCTGCCTTACCTGTTCGGTCAACAGGTCGGCATCGGTCATGCTCGGTGCCCAGTCGGCCAGAGTTTCGAGGATGGTGCGTAGATCCCGAATCGAGACCTGTTCACGTAAGAGATTTTGTAGAACCCGCATAATCGTTCCCAGTGGCAAGAGGTTGGGAGTCAGTTCCTCAACCAGCTTCGGATAACTCTTACCAAAGTTGTTTAGCAAGTTCTGTACCTCTTGTCGGCCAATCAGCTCATGGGCATGCTGTTTGATGATTTCGCTGATGTGGGTGGTGGTCACCGTGGTGCCGTCGACCACCGTATAACCGGCAATCTGAGCCCGTTCTTTTTTGTCTTCGCTGATCCAGGTGGCCGGCAGTCCGAAGGCCGGTTCTGTGGTTGCAATGCCCTTCAAGGGTTCGCTGGCCAATCCCGGGTTCATGGCCAGAAAATGACCGGGCATAATCTCACCGCCGGCGATGGAGATGCCTTTGAGCAGGATGGCGTATTCGTTCGGCTTGAGCTGCAGATTATCTTTAATATGAATGGGCGGCACAATGAAGCCGCTGTCGAGAGCGAATTGTTTGCGGATCGAGCGGATACGCGGTAGTAGTTCGCCGTCCTGGGCCGAATCGACCAGAGGGATCAGGCCGTAACCGACCTCAAGTTCCAGCAGGTCGATATTCAACATTTCCTCGTAGTTGTCATCCTTCGGTTGCATCTCCTCGGGGATTTCTTCTGCGGCGTTCATCTTTTCGGCTTCCTGAGTTTTTTGAATCCGGAAGGCGACGTAGGCCAACAAAATGGATAACAATAAAAACGGAACAAAGGGTAACCCGGGAATCAGGGCAAACCCGAGTAGCACGCCGGAAACGATCCAGATGGCTCGTGGATGAACAGTGAACTGGCTCTTGATCTGGTTGCCGAAATCTTCGCTGCCGGCGGTACGGGTCACCAGGATGCCCGCGGCAGTGGAGATGATCAGCGCCGGTATCTGTCCAACCAGACCGTCGCCGACGGTCAGAATGGTGTAGTTGGCGGCGGCATCGGCTGCCGGCATGCCCTTTTGCAGTACGCCGATGATGAAGCCGGCACCGATGTTAATCAGGGTGATGATGATGCCGGCGACGGCATCCCCCTTGACGAACTTACTGGCACCGTCCATAGCTCCGTGAAAACTGGCTTCGTCGGAGACCTCCTTGCGGCGGGTGCGGGCTTCATCTTCGGTAATCAAGCCGGCGTTTAGGTCGGCGTCGATGGCCATCTGTTTACCGGGCATGGCATCGAGGGTAAATCGGGCGGCGACCTCGGCTACGCGGCCGGCGCCCTTGGTGATGACCATGAAGTTGATAATTACCAGAATGGTAAAAATAACGATACCGACCACGTAGTTGCCGCCGACGACGAACTGGCCGAAGCTCTGAATAACCGAGCCGGCCGCATCAGGGCCTTCGTTGCCGTGCAACAGGATAAGACGGGTCGAGGCCACGTTGAGGGATAGACGAAACAGGGTCGTGGCTAGCAACAGCGATGGAAAGATAGCGAAATCGAGGGCCCTCAGGGTGTAGAGGGAGATAATCATAACCAGTAGTGAAATGGTAATATTAAGGGATAAAAAGATGTCCAGCAGGAAGGATGGCAGGGGGATGATCATCAACAGTAAAATGGAGATCAGGCCTACGGCCACCATGACGTCGCTGCGTAGTAGACTTTCTTTCCAGTCGTGTTGTATCAGTTTTTCAAACATGAAGCCTATCCTTGTATTAAATTAGTTCCGTCCCGGCAGACCGTAAACATAAGCCAGGATCTCGGCGACGGCCTTGAACATCTCTTCGGGGACCGGTTGTCCGATTTCTACTTTGTACAATACGCGAGCAATGGGCTTGTTCTCCACCAGCGGTATGCGGTTCTCGGTGGCGATTTCACGAATCCGCATAGCCAGGTGATCGGCGCCCTTGGCCACAACCTGCGGGGAATCCATGGTTTGGCGATCATATCGCAGGGCTATTGACAGATGGGTCGGGTTGGTCACGATAACGTCCGCCTTGGGTACTTCCGCCATCATTCGCCGTCGGGACATCTCCTGCTGCAAGGAGCGGATACGGCTCTTAATATAGGGGTCCCCCTCCGCTTCCTTGAACTCTTCTTTCTG
>MAXT01000326.1 GCA_001751225.1 Desulfuromonadales bacterium C00003107
GTCGTAAGTCGTAAGCCGTAAGTCGTAAGTCGTAAGTCGTAAGTCGTGAAAGGTTCTAAACCAATTACGCCTTACCTATTACGCATTACGGGTTTTTCCGCATGACCCATTACGGATTTTCAATCATCCGCCACGGTGCTGCGCAACACCTCCTCAAAGGAAGTCACTCCTTCCTTGAGCTTAATCAGTGCCGACTGGCGCATGGTTTTAACCCCCAACCGCATGGATTCGCGCTTGATTTCGGATGTATTGGCACCGGCCAGAACAAGTTCGCGAATTTCCTCGAACATGGGCATGACCTGATAAATGCCGACCCGGCCCTTGTAGCCGGTATTGTTGCAGGTCGAACAGCCTTGCCCTTTGTAGCAGACGTAATCATCGACCTCTTCCGGCGAAACCCCGGCATCGAGAAGGGCCTGTTTGGTAATGTCGTCCACGACCTTGCATTCCGCGCAGACTCGCCGCCCCAGTCGCTGAGCGGTAATCAGGTTTACTGCCGAGGCTACCAGAAAAGGCTCAATGCCCATATTGAGCATACGGCTGATGGTGCTTGGTGCATCGTTGGTATGCAAAGTCGACAGCACCATGTGACCAGTCAGGGCCGCCTTGACGCCAATTTCGGCCGTCTCGAAGTCGCGAATCTCGCCAATCATAATAATATCGGGATCCTGACGCAGAAAAGAACGCAGAGCATTGGCGAAGTTAAGACCGATCTCCTCATGCATATGCACCTGGTTGATACCGGCAAAGTTGAATTCGACCGGATCTTCCGCAGTGGAGATATTCAAGCTGCTGTCATTGAGCTCAGCGAGTGCCGAATAGAGGGAAACGGTCTTTCCGGAACCGGTCGGCCCGGTGACCAGCACCATGCCAAAGGGTTTGTGGATCGCCTCCTTAAACCATTTAAGGGGCGCTTCATCGTAGCCCAACTTGGTCATATCGAGCTGCAGGTTCGACTTATCGAGCAGGCGCAGAACCATCTTCTCGCCAAACAGGGTCGGCAAACAGCTAACCCGGTAGTCCATGTCTTTGCCGCCAGGCAACTTGATCTTGATACGACCGTCCTGAGGCAGGCGCCGTTCGGCGATATCCATCTCGGCCATGATCTTGAGACGAGAAATGATGGCCGCCCGCAATTTCATCGGCGGTTTCATGGATTCGTATAACACGCCATCGATACGATACCGCACGCGGAACGATTTCTCGTAGGGCTCGATATGAATATCCGAAGCCTTCTTTTTAATGGCATCGGTCAGAATCAGGTTGACCAGCTTGACGACCGGCGCGTCCTCGGTGGCTTTTTCCAATTCACGAACATCGACATCATCGTCATCATCGACCAGTTCGAGGTCGATATCCTCCAGGTCGCCCATGACATCAGCCAGCGAAGCGCTCTGGTCGTAATACTGGTCGATCGCCGTCTTGATCGATGATTCCGTCGCCACCACGACTTCGACATTAAAGCCGGTCATGAATTTGATGTCGTCGATGGCAAAGATGTTCGACGGGTCGTTCATGGCGACGATTAAAGTCGAGCCCGCACGGTTGACCGGTACGATCTGGTATTTTTGTGCGACTTCGGGCGGTATCTGTCGAATTACATCGACAGCAATTTCAAATTCTGCCAGATTAATGGAGGGAACGCCGTACTGTTTGGAGAGAAATGCTGACAATTGCTCTTCTTTGACAAAGCCGAGCTTTATCAGGCTAGAGCCCAGCCGCCCCCCCTGGGCCTTCTGGTCTGCCAGAGCGTCAAGCAACTGTTGATCATTGATCAGTTCGTTGCGAACCAGCAATTCACCGAGTCTATTACTTGTCATATATAAAACCAGTAGTTTTTGGAATTAGCTTTATAAAAATCCATTTAACGAGAGCTCATCCTATAGAAATTTCAACGCAACTGTCAAGAAAATGGCCCTTAGTCTGTCAATTCACTGAGCAGACAACGCTTCATCAGACCGCCCGAAGGCCGACCTCCGGTCCACAGGGCAAAAGCCTCTTCCCCCTGTCCGGCCAACATACCGAGACCTTCGCTGGCCCGATGTCCCCTGCGCAGAGCTTCCAGCACTAGGGGAGTGCCGGTCTGGCTATAGACCATGTCATAGATAGCAACCTCTTCCTGCAAATCCTCCCATGGCAGGCCCCCAAAGGCCTCACCTTTCAGGCCGACGGCCGAGGTATTGGCCAGAAGATCGATATTTTGCGTTGCCCGTCGCAACTCTTCTTTCTCAATACCGAAATGCTCAAAGCTGACCGCCGGGAAGATGTCCCCAAACTCGTTAATCAAGGCCTCGGCGCGACTGCGGGTCCGATTGGCAATGCCAAGCCAGGAAACACCCGCCTGACACAATGAAACCAGCGCCGCTCGGCAAGCCCCACCGGCCCCCATGAGCAGTATCCGTTTGCCCGCTGGATTAAACTGCAAATCTTCGGCCAGCGAATGCAGGAAACCAAGACCATCTGTATTAAAACCAATCAGCCGGCCCTGACGGTTCACAATGGTATTGACCGCACCGATCAAGCGAGCCGCCGGATCGATATCATCCAGCAGGGAACAGACCGCCTCTTTGTGGGGAACGGTAACATTAACCCCCCATAGCCCCAGTGAACGAATTGCGGCAACAGCTTGCGGCAACTGTTCGGTCGGGACATGAAACGGCACATAAACCGCATTGATTCCGGCCTGCTGCAGAGCCTGGTTCTGCATCACAGGAGACATGGAATGGGCCACCGGATCACCGAAAATTCCCAAGACTCTGGTTTTGCCCGTCAACTGCACGACTACCCCTTCCCTTTTCGAATCATTTCGATTGAGCTACTGACCACAATCGAGATAATCATGATATTGGGTGATCTCGGATTCCGAGAGAATCTGGCGCGCGTTCTTGATATCTTCGCCAATAGCCTGCACCAATTGATTTGAATCAGCAAAACGTCTCTCGTCTCGCAATCGCTCGACAAAGTAGACCCGCAAATCTTCGCCGTAAAGCTGACCGTCAAAGTCTAGCAAATGCACTTCGATGCACAATCCAGAAGCCTCAAAGGTGGGATTATGGCCAATATTGAGGACCCCATCAACGACCTCTGCGCCTCGTTTAACCTTCACCGCATAGACGCCGGGGCTGGGTAACAACTCTTTTTCGGTCTGCAGATTAGCAGTCGGAAAGCCGAGCTTCTGCCCCCTCTTGAAACCGTGCACCACTCGACCTAGCAGAGTAAAGTTGCGCCCCAGCAGTTCCGCCACCCGATGAACCTGCCCTTCTTGGATCAACTGCCGAATACGGGTAGAACTATAAACCTGCCCAGCCCCGCTAATCGGCTCGAGAACTTCTACTGCAAAGCCTAGATATTCCCCCATGCGCTGCAGCAATTGGGCGTTTCCCTCGCGTCCTTTGCCGAATAGATAGTCGTAACCAACCACCAGATGCCGCATGCCGACCTTTTCCACCAACACTTCCCGCACAAAACGGTGAGCCGGCAGATTGGCCATGGTTTGATCAAAGGGAGCACAGATTAACACATCGATACAGGAGGCCCCGATCAATACCTCTTTTTCTTGATTGGTATTGATCAACAGCGGTGCCCGGTCGGGCGCCAGGAACTTCAGGGGGTGAGGCACAAAGGTATAGACGGCCGCCGGTCCACCAACC
>MAXT01000327.1 GCA_001751225.1 Desulfuromonadales bacterium C00003107
CCTCGTAGTCGATGGCCTGTTTAATGAAGCGAAAGGAGTTGATGTTTTTCAGTTCGGCGCGGGTACCTAATTCCTTCTGCCCCCAAGGGCGGATGGAGACGTTGGCATCGCAACGGAAGGAGCCTTCTTCCAGGTTGCCATCGCAGACCCCGAGATAGACTATGATCTGATGGAGCTTCTTCAGGTAGGCGATGGCCTCGTCGGAAGAGCTCATGTCCGGCTCCGAGACGATCTCCATCAGCGGGGTGCAGGCCCGGTTGAGGTCGACCCGTGAGCCTGCATCGCTGTCGTGCAGAAGCTTGCCGGCGTCCTCTTCCATATGAATGCGGGTGATGCCGATGGTTTTCTTGCCATCCTCGGTATCGATTTCCAGCCTGCCGTGTTCACAGATAGGCAGCTCGAACTGGGAGATCTGATAACCCTTGGGCAGGTCGGGGTAGAAGTAGTTCTTGCGGGCAAAGATCGACCGGGGGGCGATGCTGCATTCGGTGGCCAGACCGGTACGAATTGCGTACTCGACTACCTTTTTGTTCAGCACCGGCAGAGCGCCAGGCAGCCCAAGGCAGACCGGACAGGTCTGAGAGTTGGGCTCGTTGCCGAAGGTGGTGGAGCAGTTGCAAAAGATCTTGGTATTGGTGGTCAGCTGGGCATGGACTTCCAGCCCGATGACGACTTCATATTTGGAGAGCATGGTTCAATCCTTCCGGACGCGTCATAATTATCAAAATGGTTATGTTTTATCTCGGCTATTACAGGGGCGCCTGTTGCTGATGCCAGTCACCGGCTTGTTCAAAGGCGTAAGCGGTGCGCAGCAGGGTCTCTTCGCCAAAGGGCTGGCCAATG
Source organism: Desulfuromonadales bacterium C00003107 (assembly GCA_001751225.1). Taxonomy (GTDB): domain Bacteria; phylum Desulfobacterota; class Desulfuromonadia; order Desulfuromonadales; family Syntrophotaleaceae; genus Syntrophotalea_A. Next base: position 844 of record MAXT01000327.1, read on the forward strand.
AGCTGCAGGCCGATGGGCAGGCCTTGCTGGGACATGCCGCAGGGCAGACTCATGCCGCAGGTACCGGCCAGATTGACCGGAATAGTGAAGATGTCCGACAGATACATCTGCAGCGGATCGGCAGTCTTTTCGCCAATTTGAAAGGCAGGAGTCGGTGCCACCGGGGTCAGAATGACGTCGACCTGATTGAACGCATCGAGGAAATCCTGACGGATCAGGGTACGCACCTTTTGTGCCTTGAGATAGTAGGCGTCGTAGTAGCCTGAGGAGAGGGCGTAGGTGCCGAGCATGATACGCCGTTTGACCTCGGGACCGAAGCCGGCCGCGCGGCTCTGCCTGTACATATCGATGAGGCCCTGCTCTTTATCCACCCGCTGACCGTAGCGCACGCCGTCGTAACGGGCCAGGTTGCTCGAGGCTTCGGCGGTGGCAATAAGGTAGTAGCAGGCCACGGCGTAATCGGTATGGGGCAGGGAGACTTCTACCGGCTCCGCTCCGAGTTCGCGCAAGGTATCAACGGCCTTTTCAACGGCCTGCTTAACGTCGGGATCGAGACCTTCGATAAAGTATTCTTTCGGCAGGCCGACCTTCAGGCCCTTGACGCCATCCTTGAGGGTTGCCCGATAATCCGGTACTGGCACGTCTACCGAAGTTGAGTCGGCCGGGTCGTAGCCGGCCACAGCCCCAAGGAGCAAGGCGCAGTCTTCCACGTCACGGGTGATGGGCCCAACTTGGTCGAGAGACGAGGCGTAGGCGATTACTCCGTAGCGGGAGACACGGCCGTAGGTCGGTTTAAGCCCGACCACGCCGCAGTGTGACGCCGGCTGACGAATCGAGCCGCCGGTGTCGGTAGCGAGGGTCGCTACCGCCTGGCGGGCGGCAACACAGGCCGCGGAACCACCGGAGGAACCGCCGGGTACGCATTCGTTGTCCCAGGGATTGCGCACCGGGCCGAAGGAACTGTTCTCGTTGGAGCTGCCCATGCCGAATTCATCCATGTTGAGCTTGCCCAGGATGACCGCTCCCTGTTCCTTGAGTTTGGCCACCGCAGTGCCGTTGTAAGGCGGAATGAAGTTGTTGAGAATCTGCGAGGCGCAGGTGGTGCGCAACCCTTCGGTGACAAAAATATCCTTGAGGGCCAGCGGAATACCGGTCAGGGGAGCGTCGTTGCCGGCTTTGAGACGGGCGTCGGCTTCCTCGGCCTGCTTCAGGGCTTCCTGTGGGCAGACAGTGATAAAGGCGTTGACCTGCTCGTCGGTGGCGGCAATACGGTCGAGAAAGGCCTGGGTCACTTCCTGTGACGAGGTCTTGCCCTCCCTGAGCAGGTCGTGCAATTGGTGGATGGTCAGGTCGGTCAGTTGCATAATTCGATTCTCCGGCTCAGCAGTAGTTATTCGATGATGCTTTCGCAAAAAGGCATGAGATGGCTAAGCAAAAATTTCGACCTCCAAGGCGTAGTGGTTTTTCAGGGGTGAAGACATACATAGGGTATGTCGAAGTCCTGAAAAAGCGCTGCAACGCAGTAGGGCGGACTTTTTGCGACGCCATCATTCAATAACTTTGGGCACCAGAAAGCAGCCATCGTTGGCTGCCGGGGCGTTTTGCAGGGCCTTTTCGGTGCCAAGGGATGGTCGCGCGGCATCATCGCGAAAGGCATTCTCCATCGGTACCGCGTGGGCGGTTGGCACGATGTGGTCGGTGTCCAGTTCGTTAAGTTTATCAACGTAACCGAGAATGGCATCCATCTCGCTGGTCAGAGAATCAAGCTCCTCCTTCGAGAGAGCCAACCGCGCCAGTTGCGCAACGCGCTCAACCTGTGCTCGGGTTATCTTCATATATTCAACCTCCGTGAAAATTTGGTCAGTTCACAATAAGAGCACAATCTAACATGGTGAAGGCTGATTTTTCAAGGTTTAAGGCGGTGACGCAGGCTCACTTGCAGGCTGTCTCAACC
>MAXT01000328.1 GCA_001751225.1 Desulfuromonadales bacterium C00003107
TCTTTCAATTCCTCTTCAGTGCTATGTCCACAATTCAATTTCCTTATTTTGATATAATACCATACTTTTCATTATCTCGCATTAGCAAACTTCGATAGCGTCTCCGTGGTTCAATTCTAACGCCCAGCGTCCCTGTGGTCAAAATATTCTTGTCTGAATCCGTGCTTTGATAAGCGCAAGAAAAAGGCCAAGTTTGGAACATAGTACGGAACAAACGTGTCAACAAAAAACTCGGTTCCTTCCTATAACTTCACCAATAGATAGATGAAACCTCCGGATCAAATGAAACATATCAATGTTTCTTAACCGATGCTTCTTGCGAAATCGCCGTCTTTTGGCGAGCATGGCGGGCAGTTTCCGAAACATATCAATATATGATTTCAGGTGGACCGAAAATATTTCCAATAAATCATTACTTTCTGTGAATTTATTGAGTTCACTGGTGCGCCTCAAAATAACATATCCCTGTAGAAGATAACGCCAACTAGTAACAAGCGGAAGGATAGCTAGAAGAAACCAGGGGAAATTCTTTATGGCCACCCACAAATGGTTTCGTTCCACCCAATATATCTTTTGCAGGGAAAACTTTCCTCCGGTCATGGAATAATAATGATGAACATAGGCACCTGGGGCGACCACTATCTTCCAGCCCGCTCTGCGCAGACGGAGACCCAGATCTGTATCTTCACAATAAGCAAAGAAATCCTCGTCAAATAGGCCAACCTCCTTTAATGATTCCATCCTCAATAAACAAGCACAACCGCTGAATAGCAAGACCTCTTTCGGCTGAGTCAATTTAGGTACGGGCAAACCTCGCATCGCCTGCCGGGACATACCGTCAAGCGAGATGCCAACGCCACATGAATCCAACACCTCCGGTTGGTTTCCGTCAATAACAATGGAAGCCACAGCGCCTATTGCCGAATCGGACTCCGCCGTTTCAACCAAAGAGCTAAGCCATTGAGGTGAGGCTACGGCGTCGTTGTTGATGAGCGCCGCATATTTACCTCGTGCTATTTCAATACCGCGGTTGTTTCCTCCGGCAAAACCATAATTCTTATCCAGCCTGACCATACGAACTTCCGGAAATTCTGCCCCCAACATGCCACGTATGTCTTGGTCGGACCCGTTATCAACAACAATAATTTCAATTGCACCATATTCCTGGGCGTAAAGGCTACCCAAACAGTTTCTAAGCAGATTCATATTGTTTAAGGAAACAACTAATACCGTTACTAATGGCGGGGAGTGTTTCATTTTATGGGTTTTCTTATAACAAGCTGATATAGATCAGATCAGTGGCAATTAGAGATCAGAGGTTTTTCCAAATACAGACTGCGAAAAACCCCTGAAGGCCTTTATCATATTAAAAACATTCAGAGGATTAGCCAGGAGTCTTTTAAGGTAATTTCCTACAATTCGGGGTCGCAGGTAGAAATCTTTCATGAAACGACGCTGGTAATACAAGAGTTTTTCTTTGGATAAACCGTTTGGGACATAAACCACATCAAGCAAATTCATCTTTTCAAAATCTTTTTCAATTGTCCCGTGTTGTTCTGCAATTTCATACATCTCCGAGCCAGGGAAAGGGGTCAATGTGAAGATACTCATATCGTTTAAAGGAATGCGCATGGCGAATCGAATGGTGTTTTTCATGGTTTCTTCGGTTTCATAGGGCAGCCCAAAAATGAAGTAACCTTTGCTCAAAATCCCGGCTTTATGGGTCAATCGAATTGCCTTTTTGATTTGATTGATCGTAATCGCCTTTTTTGCAAAGTCGAGGATTTTCTGATTGCCAGATTCTATACCATAATTGATTTGCCAGCAACCCGAATGTTTCATCAACTTGAGCAATGAAAGATCGTTCACGGAATTGACCCTGCCGCTACAACACCAGGAGATGCGCCATTGGGCTTTTAAGATGCCATCACATATTTTCGCCACCCTTTTTTTTCTTATCAGAAACTGGTCGTCCTCAAAAATGATCTCCTTGATTCCGAAATCCTTTACCAGATAACCGATCATTTCCAGCACATATTCCGCGCCATGGAACCTGATCTGACGACTGAACACAGAGGTGTCGCAGAAAATACATTTATTTGGGCAGCCTCTGGCAGATACGATGTGTGTTGAAGGGAGTTTCTTGTACTTGAACAAAGCCGGCCGATATTGGGATGGAAATCCATCCAACAGATCCCAGGCAGGGAATGGAAGGGTGTCAAGCTCCTTTATGGGCAGGCGAGGAAGCGTAAAGGTGACTTTACCGTTTTCACAATAGGCCACACCTTTAACATTTGAGGGAGGTCTGTCGGCAGACAGGGCCTCAACCAATTCAACTATCGTGTTTTCGCCTTCCCCGACAACCCCATAATCAAAAACAGGATAATCCAGTAAAGTCTGCTCTGGCACGGCCGTAAAATGGGGGCCTCCAATGATTGCAGGTACGGATGGATAGACCACCTTTATCATTGTTGCCAGTTTCACGGTTTTGATGATGGAAGGCGTTACCGCAGTGAGCGCGATGATATCGGGTTGGAACTTTTTTGCCTGTTCAAGAGTCTCTTCATAACCCAGACCTTGAGCTGAGGCGTCAACGATGCGAATACGGTGGCCAACTTTTCGCAGAACCGCCCCCAACATTAGCAGTCCCAGGTGGGGAAGGGTCGCCCCCACTGAAGCCAGTTTTCCGTACCTTTCCTCCAAGAAATATGGCGCATTTGCAAGAAATATTGAAGCCATGATACGTGAAGTGTCTAAAATGCCTAAAGTTTAGTCCGTTATAAGATTTATCCCATCTGCCAACCCTTATTTGATACCTTTTATTTCTTCTATCTTAGCCCTGAGTAGGGCATTCTCCTGGACCACGTTTTTTACCTGGTTCGTCAACCTGGATATCCTGACGGAAAACTGGACAGAGAGAAGCATCAAAAATATCAGTGCCCCAACAAACAGAGTGCTTGTGGGAAGGACTGCGCCTATAATCTTTGTAATGGCCGCAAGCCAGTTGTATTTTATCACCAGGACAAACAACGCTAAACTGGTAACGAGCCATAACCACGAATATTCCTCTCGCAATTTCCTTCGTCTTACCAGATCGAGGACAAAAATTGATATGAAGACACAAATGATTACCATAGCTATTTTTTGTCTTGGCAACATAGGCACTAATCCTCCAAGATTAAGAAAATGCTTTATTGGGGCTGCAGCCAGAACAAGCTGCTGCCAAATATCGTCTTTACTGCTCTAATACAAAGGAATGGGTTTCTTTCGCAGCAGGGTCATAAGAATGGAAAGCAGCATTTTGAACACGTAATAGACTGGCTTTAGCCCGCTGTGCATTGATTTTCCCTTACCTCTTTTATACATGATCATCGGGACTTCTTTGATTTTAAAGCCTGCACGATGGAGCATCACCACCACATCCGCATCCGGATAGTCGCATGGGAAAAAATCTCTGATAAGGAAGCCAATGACCCTTCTATTTAAGGCCTGATACCCCGAGGTGGGGTCTGTAATTCTCAGGCCAAGCAATGTTGTGGTAAGAAAGGAGAAGGTCCTGATACCCAGTGTTCTTGCCATACCGGCTTCGTACTCGTGCAGACGACCTTCATCTGATGATGTTTTTGTCAAAAATCTTGATCCCAAAGCTATGTCAACATCTCCGGCCATGACCGGTTTCAATAATTCCGGAATATAGTCCGGATCGTGCTGGCCATCCCCATCCAACTGAACAAGACAGTCATATCCTCTCTCAAAGCCGTACTTATAACCGCATTGCAGTGCTACTCCATAGCCCATATTGGAAGAAAGTCTGATTACCCTTGCGCCTGCCAGCCTTGAGTTACGCGCCGTCCTGTCTGTTGATCCATCATCTATAACTACGATATCTATTTCTTTGTCCGATTCTCGTATTTTCTTAACAACGGGGCCAATATTTTCCTGTTCATTGTATGCAGGAATGACGACCAATTTTTTCTTCTTGGAGTTATCTTCCATTGAGTCCTTGCCAGATATATAGACTTTCACATATTAAATTTCACAAGGCCAGAGGGAGGAGGCTGTATTGTAATACGCCGACGACCGCTAACTCTGTGAAATTAAATATGTGAAAGTCTATAAATGCCTTATAAACGTTATCAGACATAATAGTCAAGACAGGGCCTGAAAAACACCAAAAGCCCCTGCAAAGAGGGGCTTTTGGCTTGATCAATTACCTTTGTTCAGGTTTTAATGCGAAGATTATTAGTTGCTGCCGCGTACAACCCAACCTGCGGCACTTGCCGGGTTTTCACCTTGAGCAGTACTCAAAACGGTGTCAGTTATCGCCGCGCCAGCCGCTCGCTGATACAGGTTATTATCGTTCTGACCAGCAGAACCTCTCATCGCAAATACCAAGGCAGTGTCAGATGCTGCGTTGGAACTGCCTGTGACTATGTGATACTCTTGTCCGACCGCTCCTCCAAGACCGCCAGTGTCAGCTGTTCCATCATAATTAACCAGTCCGTTTGATGAAAGCATTAGACCCGTAATACCTGGTCCATCAGAACTATCCGTAAGAGCCATAGAACCAGCACCAGCGGCTTTTTTAGCCTCTGCCTGATCAGGATAGCGATCCCATTCAGAATAATATCCCCCCACCTCATTCATAATAACCCTGTTATCACCAATGGATTGGGTATTAAAAGACCGGGAGCGATATTTGATAAACTGCGGAATGGCGATCGCCGCCAGGATACCGATAATCGCGATAACGATCATCAGCTCGATGAGTGTAAAACCTTTTTCGTTGTTTCCTCTTAGTCTTTGAATCATTTTGGTACCTCCTTTTTTCGTTTTTAAATTATTTAACG
>MAXT01000329.1 GCA_001751225.1 Desulfuromonadales bacterium C00003107
GTGCTGAAGCAACCATGTCTGATCTGGACCGCATGACCGGGATCAAGCACCTACTGGTCCGAGGTATGACAGCGGTACGGGTGGCGGCAACGCTCAAGGCCACCGGTTTGAACATCCTGCGGGCAACGGCGTTCCGACACAGGAAAAAATGCCGGGCTACAGCGCAAAATAGCGCCATTTCGGTCAATCCTACAATTTGGGGGGTTGTCAAAGAGCAATTCTGCCGCCTACTGGTTCACTCGCAGCGAATTTCAAGAATGTTGTGGCCCAGCATCTACCGATCAGCTGCTTACGCTGCCTGATCGACAATAACGTTTTTGCGAATGCATCAATATTCAATGTAAACTTTGCCTGTCGGAATATAGAAATCCGAATAGACATCTTCCTCTATCGGAAGTTTCCTTTCATATGCGTGGACTATTTCAGCCATATATAACCAGTTATCGATGAGCATTTCTGCCTTGGATCGGACAAAATGGCCATCGGCGCTCCGGTGTTTTGCCTCGAATTTATCCCTGAAACCCACTGCCTCAGATCCGGAGTTCACGCCACTGTCGGGAGTCTGGCCTTCTTGGGTGTCACCGGTGCCTTTGACCTGGCCAATGGTCTCAATCAGGGACTTGGATTCAATAATTGAATCAGGCCACCGAACGTAGGGTATCCCTGACTTTCGATCCTCTGCCTGAATGCCACCTTGCTTCTTCCCTTGATCGGTAACCAGCCAGCCTTTAAGACCTTTGTTCACCCAGCCAAGTTCAGAGAGGATGAAATTGATTTTGTTTGCGGACAGCTCAAAGGCTTTCCCAATGGCCGTGGCCGTACGTAAATTTTGCGAAGGTTTGTTAGCGGGCTTATTCGGTGGTTGGAGGCTGAGATCCTCTGGCCATACAATGTACTTGCCATATTGCGGCGACTCTTTGTAGGCGCCCCCTCTTTTTTCACCTTCTTTGGTCAAAATCCATGCGGCACCATCTTTTTCAATCAGCCCGAGTGCCATCAAGGCGGCGAATAGCTCTTTAGCGGGCATGCTTAGTTGTTGGGTCCCGGATGATTCCATTAGCAGAAAAAGCTTCCCGTTGTTCCTTGCTCGGGATATGCTTTTTGACATTCTCTGCGGTGAAATCTGAAGGAGACCGACATGACGATTCAGTTGCATGCCAACGCAACGACAACCCCCAAGACGCGCCGAGCTTCTCAAGACTCTTGTTGCTGCTTGTCAAGAATGCCTCCATCCGATCCTTGTCGAAGGAGCGCTGGCTGAACATGGCCAGGTCGTAAACCTGCTCGGCAAACAGGTCGGGCATTTCCCCGTCCTAGTCCATCATTCGGGTCATTTCTTTGAAGCGACGGGTCTGATCGCCCAGCAGGATCATGCCGGACACGCTGTCGTCCTTGAGGCTCTCCACTCGCTCGGTGCGGTAACTTTAAGAGAAGCCTCTAAAAGCACCGTGACCTGAGCGGTCTGCAATTTCTGCTCGTTTCCACGGCTGGTCATGTGGTAGTGGGATCCCGCGAATTCAATCCGCCGCGGCCGTCCCATGATGGTTCCCTTGAACAGAAATTGCCTTCTGCCTTCCAAGGGAGGCGACGTTGTCAAATGTGAAGCTCTGACAACTCTATTCTGTTCTGGTTGAATCCCCCCTGTGGGTCTGGGCAGTGTGTTTACTGTCGGGAATCTCAGGCATATTGTTGGCAAATGTGAAGGTGTTTTTCCCTTTGCTTTTTGACACATACATTGCTTTATCAGCCTTTTTGATAATGTCGGCTATTGTGGTGTTTTCTATTGGGAAAAAACAGATACCTACACTTGCACCTATCTGTGCGACTCCTTGCTTTAATGAAAAAGGCTTTTCCACCTCGAATAAGAGTTTTTTTGTAAAAACCTCAGCTCCCTCCCTGCTCGAAACTTCCGATAATATAATTGTAAACTCATCACCACCCATGCGAGCTAAAGTATCCGAGCTTCGACAACAGCTTTTCATTCTCATTGCAACCAAGATGAGTAGCTCGTCTCCAGCGTCATGACCTAAGCTATCATTTACATTCTTGAATCCATCAAGGTCGATATATAACAAAGCACCTTGTCGTTCTCCACGTGTTGACAAAAGTATGGCTTGGTTTAGGCGGTCAAAAAACAGGGTCCGGGTAGGCAGCCCGGTTAAACAGTCAAAATGGGCCATACTGAACAATTGTTCCTGAGATCGTTTCCATCGGGTGATCGAGAGGGCCAAGTACCAGGCTAGGATTGCTACTAATAACAATAATCCTGCTCCCAGAGTAAACAGGTTTACCATTAAGCTTCTAGCGTAGGAGGATAGTGTGTTTGCAGAGATAAAGGAGACTATTTTCCATGTGGAATCGCCCATACTGATGGCGTTAACGTTAGTCTTCAAACCCTTGAGTAAACCTGAGTCCAGCAAGCTGATCGTGTCAAAGGTATAGACGCCTTGAGGTGTCACAATCTGGCCTTTAGGTTTAGCAATAAACTGTTGCCATAGTTCCGGGTTCTGTTTAGCAAAACTGAGATCAGTCTTGTCTTCAAACATGAACCCCCACTCTTTTTTAGCAACAGGATGTTTCAACCAGTAACCTTCTGCATTTAGCAACATTGTCTGACCATGCGCTACAGAGCCCACTTCCTGAATAAGGTCCAGGAGGTTCTCTCCTAGATAGTTGAGCAGGATGATTCCTCTTTTGGAGCCTGATTTGTCATAAACAGGGGTTCCGATTCTGATCATTGGTTTATAGGGGGTTTCAATTTCACTGTGTTCAACATTCAAATCAAGTGGAGAAACATAAAAACTCCCTTGGTTTAATTTAAAAGCTTCAGCAAAATAGTAGCGCTTCTGTTTATTCTGTAATCTCTGTTTATCCACAATGAATGGATTCCCACCGTTAAAATTAATCCGGGAAATTTCTTCACCGTTTTCATCTAAGTAACGGATCTGGTCGTATTGTTTCCGGTTTTTAGTTAGGTTCAGGAATTCGAGATTAACTGATGAGAGATTTTGTTCGGTGGGATCTTTCAGATATGCTTGTAAATCATCTTGCCCTGCCAGAAACATGAGATCGCTGATGACTGAAGTAAAATAGTTGTGTACCACCATTCGCTGCAGGGCTATTGAATGCTGCTCTTCAATTTTAAGACGCGTAGCGTGGTTCCCCGCTTGGAAATTATAAAAAAACATGATCATTCCACCAAGCAGTATGGCGAAGAAAATAAAAAGCAGCAGAAATGGCTTCAGCGATCTTTTGAATAGCTGTTTCCGGCCTAACATTGGCATATTTTAAATGCTCCGATTATTTCTAAGACATTCTTCATCTAATGGCAAAAATATAGACAACATATAAAACATACTGTGATTACAAACAGCTATCAACTGGAAAATCGAATGTAGTGATATTTGGCTGACAAAGTAAAAACAGGTTACCAACTCTTTTAAAAAAAGTTGGGAATCTGGGTACCTATTGGTCTCTCAGCACCCAAAAGGGGATAATACCTACAGCATGAACAAAAAAAGGGGCGAACCGCAGTTCGCCCCTTCCCTTCTATTCTATTTTTATCCTAACTCAGCTCATTCCGCCAAGCTTCTCTAGAATCTTGTTGCTGCGAGCCAAAAAGGCTTCCATCCGATCTTTATCGAAAGAACGCTGGCTGAGCATGGCCAGGTCGTAAACCTGCTCGGCGAGCATGGTGGCATCTTCGTCGCGCTTGGCCTCTTGCAGCTTGACGATGTTCTGTACCACTGGGCTCTTGAGATTGACCATCAGGGTGTGCTCGGCGAACATGTCGGGCATTTCCCCGTCTTGGCCCATCATTCGGGTCATCTCTTTGAAGCGACGGGTCTGCTCGGCCAGCAGGATCATGCCGGATACGCTGTCGTCCTTGAGGCTCTCCACTCGCACGGTTAGACCGGTGGCCTTGAGGGACGCCTCAAAAAGCTCGGTGACCTGAGCGGACTGCAATTTCTGCTCGTCTGGACCGGCTAGCTCGATCTTACGATCTTCTTCGAGAAGGTTTTCGGTGAGGTCGGAGTCGACCCGCTCGAACTTGACATCACTGTTCTTGGTCTCCAGAAACTGGATGAAGTGGCTGTCGATCATTGCGTCGAGAAGCAATATCTCCATCCCCTGGCTCTTGAACAGCTTGATGTAGGTCGCCTGAGCCGCTTCGTCGTTAGCGTAGTAGACCTTCTTGTCGTGCTTGGCCGCGGCCCGCATCAGATATTCGTTCAGGGTGGCGTACTTGCAGTCGTCGGTGGTGCGGAAGATGACCTGGTCCTTGACCTTGTCGTAGAACTTGTCATCGCGCAGCATGCCGTACTTGACGAAAGTATGGATGTCGTCCCAGATCTTGCTGAAGGCCTCGCGGTCATGACGGGCCAGGTCGCAGATTTTGCTGGCTACCCGGCTGGTGATAACTTCCCGGATCTTGCGGACCTGGGGCTCGTTCTGCAGGTAAGAACGGGACACGTTCAGCGGCAGATCGGCCGCGTCGAGGCAGCCCTGCAAGGGGGTGAGGAATTCGGGAATCAGTTCCGGGCAATTGTCGGAGACGAAGACCTGGCTGCAGAACAGTTTGATGTGACTCTTGGCGACGTCGAATTCGGTAGTCAGGCGGGGAAAGTAGAGAATCCCCTTGAGGTTGAAGGGGAAGTCGACGTTGAGGTGAATCCAGAACAGGGGCTCTTCGGCCATGGGGTAAAGCTTGCCGTAGAACTCCTTGTACTGCTCCTCGGTCACCTCGCTGGCCGACTGGTTCCACAACGGTGCGCTGTCGTTAACCTGCTTGCCAGCCAGAGTAATCTTGACCGGCAGGAAGTTGCAGTGTTTCTTAACCACTTCCCGTACCTTGGCCTCTTCGAGGAACTCCTTCTCGTCTGCTTCAAGATGCAGAATGATCTCGGTGCCTCGGTCCTGCTTGTCGATCTCTTCCAGCTCGTAACTGGTGCTGCCTTCGCAGGTCCAGTGGGCGCCGGCGGCATCCTTCTGATACGACAGGGAGCGAATCTCGACCTTGTCGGCGACCATGAAGGAAGAATAAAAACCAAGGCCGAAGTGGCCGATGATCTGATTCTTGTCGTCGAGACCTTTGAATTTTTGGACGAACTCCTCAGCCGAGGAGAAAGCCACCTGATTGATATACTTGCGGATCTCGTCGGCGGTCATGCCGATACCATTGTCCTTGATGGTCAGGGTGCCGGCATCCTTGTCGATGCTGATATCGACCACATAGTCTTCGGACAGCTGCAGGCCCTCGACCAGGTTGACGTGCTGCAATTTGGTAATAGCGTCGACGGCGTTGGAGACCAGTTCCCGCAGGAAGATCTCCTTTTCGCTGTAGAGCCACTTTTTGATGATGGGGAAGATGTTCTCTGTGTGGATGGAGATATTGCCCTTTTCGGGCTGGCTGTGCTCGGC
>MAXT01000330.1:0-469 GCA_001751225.1 Desulfuromonadales bacterium C00003107
AACGCCTGCCAGGGCACCGGCAGGCGACCGATACCGAGCAGAAAGCCGCCCAGCACACCGTAGAGCAGCAGCATGGTCAGCGAGTTCAGGGCGACCATCACCAGAGTCAGGCCGTCGTTGCCCCGGGCCAGATAGCCCCAGACCAGCACCATGGCGGTACAGGGCGCGATGCCGAGCAGAATGCAACCGGCCAGGTAGCTGCGCCACAGAGGGATCTGTAGCATCTTCATCCCTTCGTGCAGCACCACCGTTCCGGCACCGTGGGCCGCCCCCACCGGCAGGTCGAGGCCGAAGGGCAGCTTGACCAAATCTATGGCTTCGGCGCCGATCAGTCCGCGAAACAGTACGCCGAGAAACAGCAGAGACAAAGCGTACATGGTAAAGGGCTTGATGCCCCAATTCACCAGCAGGGTCAACAGCACCGGCTTGCCGCTCTTGCCGGCTTTGACCACCGAGGCAAAATCGATCT
>MAXT01000330.1:572-2346 GCA_001751225.1 Desulfuromonadales bacterium C00003107
ATCCAGGGTGGTGGCCAGGTTGGGGGCGATTTTACCCAGCAAAATGCCGGCGACGATACACAATCCGACCCAGACCGTCAGGTAACGCTCAAAAATGTTGGACATCCTCCGTTCATCGTTGGCCGGTGTCGCAGAAACTGATTTTGGAAGCTGCATGTCAGAGCCTTCCGATACGGGGTGGAAAAGTTTCGCCCCCTCCCCGAGTCGGTCACAAGAGGTAAAGGAGAGGGGGCCAGTTTGCCACTTTTAAATATTCAGCACTGAGGGCTACTTGAGCGTAATACTCATCAGCAAGACATCATCTTTAAAACCGTCAGCAGCATGAGCCTCTGCCTGCATCAGGATGGCTGTATTCAAAGCCTGGCCAGTGAGATTCCGGTTTGCGATCAAAGTGCTGGACAGTCTTTTTGTTCCAAAGGCTTGGGCGTGGGCATCTTCCACTTCGATCAGACCATCGGAATAGAGCAGAAAGCGATCGCCGGCATTTAATCGCAGCTGCTTTGAACCACAGGGCAGGGGCAGCGGATCATCCATACCGATAAAGGTGGTGATCGATGGCCACTCCTTGCACCGGTCTTGACCTTTTTCAAGCTGCAAGACCGGCGGGTGGGCAGCGCCACTCAGAGCCATTGTACCCGCTTCGAAATCCAACAACAGGGCGTAAAAGGTCGCATATATGCCCGTACCGGACAGGCGTTTGCAGAGATAGGCATTCAGGCCGGAAACCAGCTTGCAGAGATCCAGATCCGACTTGGCATGCGTCAGGACATAGGTATTGATCCGCGCCGCAAAGAGTGCGGCCGAAACGCCATGACCGACCGCATCGCAGATACAGGCCAATAGGCGGTTTTTACCCAGCGGAAGGATGCTGCAGTAGTCGCCGCCGATGGCGTACAGGGGATGCAGATTAACCGCGATGTTCAGCCGGTTATCTTCGTAGTCTTCGGGCAAAAAGCCGTAATGAACCTTGGCTGCCAATTCCAGATCTTCCGGCATGCTCTCTCCAGGGGAAGGATGTTGGCCCTTTTCGCTAATCATATCATTTCCTGCCGGTGCCTTGAACGAGGAGGGGAAAATGGATGTGCGGAATGCCCGATGGGGGTTGGATTAGGCGGCTAGGGAAAGAGGGAGGCTGAACTATTCGCTGGTTTCAATTTTTTCAAGGACAAGCATCTGGTTTCCTCCCCGCTGAAACTCATAGGAAACGGGCACGATGTCCATGGCGTAGCCCTGCGCGGACAGACTTTCGAGGCCCTTATTGAGGTGGCGCGACCGCTTGGCACCGAGTTCCAGCAGTGGAAAGATACGCAAAAAGCTAAGGGGGCTACCATCTGCTAATTCCGATGGTAGACCCCTTTGCCCTTGAATGACCTCGCCATTGAATCTGAACAGCAGCACCAGGGTGGTCAGCAGGGCAATGATGGTCACCGGCGTCAGCGGGTGTTGGGTGTGCTTGGGGTTTGGGTGTGCTTGGGGTCGGACCAAGTCAACCCATTGAAAATCAAGAAAAAACATCCCAAAAAAAGCTATTATTTGGAGCTATGGCTCGATTTTCGGGGTCAAAATTGACCTCATAGGTTTCGGGCGATTCTCGGAGCACATAGGCATCGCCAGTCACACTAACACCTCTCCCCATCCCCCGCACTCCGAGATTCTCCTGAACCTTCTGAACGAACGGCTCGCTGCCGACGGCGAGACTCTTCGTCCACATCTCCTCTCGTTGGCCTCTTTCCACACTCAGGGTTTCCTCGATCCAATCCCGATGAGCTCTGGC
>MAXT01000331.1 GCA_001751225.1 Desulfuromonadales bacterium C00003107
CTGCTATTCGCTCTCAAATTCTCGAAAATCTGGCCTCGAACAGCCAATTTTTCGTTTCGGCCCGTCAAGATCGACAGACTCCTAGACGCTTGACCTTGACAATGAGCTGAAGTTTGAAAACTGTAGAAACTAAGGTAGGCTTTAATTAGTTTTTTCAGGATGATTCTTTGGCAGCTTAATTTATGGGAGAGGAAAAGATGAAACAATTCGAGTGGATATTGGGTGCCTGTGCCTGCCTGCTGATGTTAAGTGGCAGTCTGGTATACGCGTATGATTACCCGTTTGCCAACCCTTATGTTGCTACGGTTATCAACACTCCAGAAGAGTTCTCTTATGATTTGCCAAAGGAAGTGCCGCTCAAGGTAGATACAATCAAGATGTTTCCTGACCGCGAGGTGCCAGGTATTCTCTGGAACTTCGATGAGCTGCGCTATTCCTACCTGCGGCAGAAAGGCCCTGCACCTCTAATCTTCCTGATAGCTGGAACCGGAGCGAGTTTTAATAGTGCCAAGATGCAGGTCATGCAGAAGTCCTTCTATCAGGCGGGCTACCATGTCATCTGCCTTTCATCGCCGACCCATCCAAACTTTATTGTTGCGGCTTCGACCAGCGGCGTGCCTGGTCATCTGGCAGAAGACTCCGCCGACCTTTATCGGGTCATGCAGGCAATCTGGCAGAAGCACCAAAAGAAGATGGAGGTGACAGAATTCTTCCTGAGCGGCTACAGCCTCGGCGCTGCCGAGTCGGCGTTTATCGCCAAGCTTGATGAGCAGGAAATGGTTTTCAACTTTAGCAAAGTGCTACTGATTAACCCGCCGGTCAGCCTTTACAACTCGGTTGTGATTCTCGATGAGATGCTCGAGGACAATATCCCCGGTGGCGTCGATAACTTTAATGCGTTCTATCAAAGTCTCATCAAAGGCCTTACCGAAGTTTACGTCCATGGTGATAATGTTGAATTCAACGACCAGTTCCTGTACCAGGTTTATAAATATCGTAAGCCGAAGAGTAACGAAAAAATTGCGGCGTTGATTGGCGTCGACTTCAGGATCTCTTCCCGAAATATGGTGTTTGTCAGTGATGTTTTGACCCAGGCTGGCTATGTCGTCCCGAAAGGTCTTGATCTTGGCCGCCACGACAGTGCGACTGATTACCTCAAGGTCACGAGTCGTCTTTCGTTTGTCGATTATTTCGAAGGGCTTTTTCTGCCGCATTTTCAGGCCAAAGATCCTCAAGTCACAGAGCAAAACCTGAGGCAACAGATGAGCCTGCGTTATATCGATGATTATCTGAGAACGTCACAAAAGTTCGGCCTGATTCATAATGAAGATGACATTATCCTCCTCCCTGGCGAGATCGATTACCTGCGTGATCTTTTTGGTAGCCGTGCAAAGATTTTCCCGCATGGCGGCCACTGCGGAAATATGGCCTATCCTGACAACGTGAAGGCTATGGTCGATTTTTTCAAAGCATCTAATAAGAATTAAGGGAGGGGATGATAAATGACGACACATAAAAATAAAATATTGCGGTTGAGCGTGTTGACGCTGACTCTCCTCTGCATGCTGTTTGTCTCTGGCTGTAGCACGACTCCGAAGCAGGACGTCAGTCTTGAACCGCCGCTGCATAACGCAGAAGCCATTATAAAAGAGAGTGTTGATTACGCAATTGATGTCTATGATCCGCTCGAAGGTTTTAATCGGCGGGCCTACACCTTCAACTACTATTTCGACAAGTTCCTTTACTTGCCGGTGGTTAATACCTACGAATTCATTACACCGAACTATGTGGAAAAAAGAGTGTCGAACTTCGTCGATAATGTCTACGAATTCAACAACTTCACCAACAATCTTTTGCAGTTTAAACTCAAGCGGACTGGTGTAACTATCGCGCGATTTGTGGTGAATACCACCATCGGTATCGTCGGGCTGTGGGATCCAGCAACCCACTGGGGTATGGAGCGTCAACCCGAAGACTTTGGGCAGACGCTGGGGCACTACGGTGTTGGCCACGGTCCGTATATTATTCTGCCAATATTCGGTCCGTCCAACCTGCGAGACACCACTGGTCTGGTAACGGACGTTGTGGCTTTCAGTGTTGCCGGCCCGCCGGCCTGGGTGGATGATGACACGACGACCCTGGTCTTCACTGGAGTTGCTGCCGTCGACAAGCGTCACAGAACGAAGTTCCGCTATTATCAGTCGGGCTCACCCTTTGAGTACGATATGATTCGCATGCTCTATACCTCGAAGCGGGAAATGGAAATTGCCAAATAAATTGGCAAGTTTGTGTTGAAAAAGTGCAGATAGCCTCCCGTGGTTATCTGCACTTTTTTCGACAGCTTGCAATGAATAGCAAGGAGCCTGTAGTTGGAGCTCAGGTCTTCGTTTGCTAACAAGCATTTGGCTTGTTTCCCATAAATCACCATATTCTGTACATATAAAGGCCCAACTTGGAATACAAGTTGGGCCTTCCTGTACGTTTCTTCAAAAATAAATTCCGGTTTGTTTTAGAATTTATCAGACAGTAATGTACCCACGGTTGTAGAGTGACGCGCTAAAAAATAAGGTCAATATGGATGACTGTATAGGGAAATCTTCCGAACACCCTACAAGGTTTTTCACGAGCTAGTCTGTCACTTTGCCGCACCAAATACCTTCTTCAGCAGATCGGTGGTGCGGGCTGCAGGATTCTCGCGGATTTTGCGCTCTTCTTCGCCAAGGATGACAAATAATCCATCCAGAGCACCGTCTGTGACGTAACTATCTAGATCAAAGCCCAAGCTTTCGCCAAAAGGCAAGCTCTTGAGGGTTGTATCAAGATCCTGAAATTTACCGGTGGTGCCTACGGTGGCCAGAGAATCGTGGACGATGGGAGTAAAGATCTCAGCCAGCTGGGGGCGGGTGTGTTCGGCAAAGTATTCAGTAGCGGCTGTATCGCCGCCATTGAGGATTTGACGGGCATCGTCCAGAGTCATGTCGCTGATTGCCTGCCAGAAAATTTCCTTGGCTTGGGGTGCGGCCTGTTCTGCCGCCCGATTCATGCTCGTTTCAAAGGCGTCGACCTGATTGCCGTAGCCGGCAAAACGTAACAGATTTTCTGTCTTGGCCAGGGGACTAGGCAAGCCGATGTGAATATCCGGGTTTTTCAGGTAGCCGTCGATCTGGCCGACTTGAGTCACGCTGTTATCGGCGCCAATGCGCAAAGCTTCTTTTAGACCGGCGACGATGTCCTTGTCCTTGAGGTCGCTACCACTAATCAGACCTTTTACCCCTTCAAATAGGTCACCCCAGCCAGCATGCACTGAAGGTGTTAGCGTCCAGAACAAAAGGGCGCACAGGCCCAATGCCATACACGAGCTCAGTCTTTTCATTTTCTATGGCCCCATTCTTTTGTTGGTGTCTATGCAGTTCATTGCGTTTAAGGATATCATAATATCTTCAACCCTGAACCTTGTCCTTTCCCAATGCAAGGTTCGTATATTCTGAGGGTGGAGAAATGCTTTGACAAGGTTGGCTGGAATTCTTAGGATGAGCGCTGTTTTAGCGATTGTTCCTGGCAGCATAACTTATATTAATGCCCCTTTCCATACCGATTATGGGCATCTGTTTGCTGGAAATCCTGTACTTTTCTGTTGGGCCACACCATGGGTTTGACAGTTTGTGTTTTGTCGCCTGACTTAGGAGAAACAAACGGTTTATGGAAAAGGCCCTGCGGTTGCTCCGCGATGACTTAACGGCTGTCGAGGAACACTTTACCAAAAGCATGCACTCTGAAACCGCCCTTATCAATCAGGTCGGTCAGTACCTGTTGGCCAGTGGCGGCAAGCGAGTTCGTCCCATGCTGTTGCTGCTCTGTGCAAGGCTTAGCGGCTACCAGGGCGCTGACCATATTCCCTTGGCCAGTGTGGTGGAGTTTATTCATACCGCGACTCTGCTTCATGACGACGTGGTGGACAAAGCGACCTTGCGGCGCGGTAATCCTTCGGCCAATGTGGTGTGGGGTAACCAGGCCTCAGTTTTGGCTGGCGATTATCTGTTTGCCAAGTCTTTTTCGATGATTGTCGAAATCGGTAATCTGCCAATTTTTCAGACCCTGTCCGAAGCGGCAACCTTGCTCGCCGAAGGGGAGATGCAGCAGCTGGTCAACAGCTCTGATCTTGACTTGAAAGAACAGAGCTACCTGGAGATTATCGGTAAAAAAACCGCTGCCCTTTTTGCTGCTGCTTGCCGATGCGGTGCTCTGTTGGTCGAGGACGGGCCGCGGGCCGAGACACTGCGTCAGTTTGGCACCGAACTCGGTATGGCCTTTCAGCTTATCGACGATGCTCTTGATTATGTGGCCGTGGAAGCGGAGTTCGGCAAGACGCGGGGCCACGATCTGGCCGAAGGCAAGGTAACCCTGCCGCTGATTCATACTTTGCGCAACGCTACCGATACAGACCGGCAGCGTATTATCGCCGTGATCGGCCAGGCCGAACTGCCGGAGACTGATCTCGCCGGGGTGCTGCAAATCATCGAGCGGACCGGTGGCATCGCCTACTGCTGGCAGCAAGCCGAACAGCTGTGCGGCCAGGCCAAGGCCCGGTTGAATGATTTTGCCGACGGACCGGAAAAGAAAGCCTTGCTGGAACTGGCCGATTACGTGGTGGCGCGCCGGCATTAAGTTGCTGCTGCCCAGCGCCGATTTTTCCTGTCTGGTACGCTTCCCGCACCATCCTGAACAACCAAGCCCCCTGCTGCCTTTTATTGCCCAAGCCAGCCATCTATAAAGCCATCAAAACCATTCCCCTGTTATTGTCGAAAACCAAACCAGCTTGTTCCCTGCCTAGTTGTCAGTCTCATCTGCTTAGTTTTGATAATTGTGTGTCCATCGTGTTCTGGAAGTCTGGATACATAAAAGTATGAACTTCCCCGACAGTTCTCAGCCAAATATGGGGAACACAACATTTATTGAACTTCTGTATAATGTGTTAAAATTCCGATAAATTTTTTCCCTCAATGCCTAGATGTAGTCAGACGAGTGTTCTTTTATGGTATTAAGAGGGTCTCTAATAAAAAATCTGATTTGCTGGTTGTTTCTGATTGAATGAGATAAAGGTTGCGTTCAGAAAAAAGCAAAAAGCACCACTTGATGAAATGCCAGCGGCTTAGTTGAACTATCCAGTATTGCAGCCGGTATGCTGTCCGCTGACATGATGCTTAAAACATGTCTATATTATACTGTGAAACGTTAAGTTACTTATTTCGCGTAGCTAATCTTGGGAGGGACCCTATGCAACGACGACGTTTTCTTATCTTTATTATTGTATTTTCAATGACCGCTATCAGCCCTTTAGTCAGTTTGGCTCAGGAGTTAAAGGGGGCGTTGGTTGTAGTGTCGTCTGATCTCGTTCAAATTAAACTTGAGGGGAAGCAGTTGCCCCGCGTTGGCGATAAGGTGACTATTTTTGAGTCGGTCCCGGGGGTGGGTTTAATTCCTTTGGCGGGACAGTGGGCTATTAGTGCGGTGAGTGCGCAAAAAATTGTTATTTTCTCCCAAACGAGTAGTGGCACTCCTCGGGTTGGTCAGTTGGTTGTTGTTGATAGTTTAAAACCTCAAGTGATCACCTCTGCAGCGCCTGGTGGAGATGATATTTATCAACACGGTGAAAATTATTATAAGGGGCTCAATGGGGTTCAAAAGGATCTTGGTCGTGCTTTTGACCTCTTTAAGCGTTCGGCTGACTTGGGGCATGCAAAAGGACAATTTAAGGTGGGGTATTTTTTTTATTTAGGTAAACACGTTACGAAAGATGTTGCACAGGCCGCGTTGTGGTTTGGTAAATCGGCACAGCAGGGTTATGCCCCTGCACAGGCTAATCTTGGTGCAATGTATCGTAACGGTGATGGGGTGGAACAAGATGACCAATTGGCCCTTAAGTGGCTTCAAAAAGCGGCGAGTCAGGGGCACGCAGGTGGTCAAAATGGTTTAGGTTCCCTTTATCAGACAGGACAGGGCGTTCCGCAAAATGACGCGCTCGCATTTGAATGGATTAGAAAAGCTGCGCTGAAGGGCGATAGCACGGGACAATATAACCTTGGCTTGTATTATTATTCAGGGTGGGGGATCGAAAAAGACCAGAGCGAAGGAACTAAATGGTACCGCAAGGCAGCTGAACAGGGTGATATTAAGGGGCTGCGTAAAATGGGTGCTGCGTATTATTGGGGGCATGGCGTTGAGCAGGATTATGTTCAGTCGGCTTCATGGTATCGACAAGCAGCTCAAAAAGGCGATGCACCGTCACAGTTTGCGCTGGGTCGTATTTATGAGAAAGGAAAAGGGGTTCGCCGTGATAATTCCGCAGCGTATCGGTGGTACCGTAAGGCGGCAGATCAGGGTGATTCTGATGCACAGTTTGAGGTCGCTGCAGCACATTATAACGGTGTGGGCGTGGCAGAAGATCGTCATGAAGCGCATCGGTGGTATCGTAAGGCTGCAGGTCAGGGCGATGAATATGCTCAGTTTGCGATGGGAATCTATGCGGAGTATGGTCATTCTGGGGTGACGAAAAGTCGCGAACAAGCGTTACGTTGGTATCGTAAGTCTGCTAAAAAGGGGCATGAGGGCGCAATCGATAAAATTGAGGAGTTGGCCCCCCATTCTCAAAACAAGTCAGTCTCTACGGGGAGCATGCCGTCAATCGCTCCGATAAAGGAGAGTTCTCTTCCATCGCAGGCTCAGGGTTATGTAACGATGATTCAATCTTCTGACGGTCGGGTTCAGCAGCGGGGCGCAAAGAAACTCTTCCGCTCTGAGTATAAAGATCATCCCGAGGTGCTAAGGGCTGTTGAGGCGACCTTGCTTCGTGAATACAGCACACGTTTACGTGATGGCCACCATGTCGATGCGATGGCATGGTTATGTAATTTACTAGGTGCTTCGAGGGATCAGAAATTTTATTCAACATTGCATGAAGTTGCAAATAAATGTCGAAATCGGAAATTGAAGAAATATGCTCAATCCAATGCGCGCAAACTTCGATGATGTTTATTTACCTTTGTCCTCCCACGATATATTGGGAAGAGTTTTATTGTTAGGGTGGTCTAAATTATATTGCGTTTCTGTAGTGTGACCGATACCGAAGCCATCAGTAACGTGAGTGGTTCGCGTGGGTGGGCGATTGGTGTGCGGTCGAGAGCCTTGCTTGATGGCGCTGTTTAGTGCCGCACCAAAAATTTGTCCAATTACATTGCCAAATTGCTGGCGATTCCCTTCTTGCTTTGCATCCAGTTGCGATTGTTTTTCCGCTTTTTGAGCCATGGCAAGATAGTTTGAATAAAATGAACAGTTTTGGCTTTGATGTAAAGTCCCTTTGAATAGGTTCCAGTTGTTGCCACGCAAAGCGCTATTCATTTCTGCTAAATTCTTACTGCATTGAAGTTCAGGGACTGCGCTTGCATAGAAAGTGCAGTGAGAATTCTCTGCTAAAACTTGTTTAGCACCATCGTAGTTATCGCTGTTGAACGCGGCCCGATAACGCGATTCAGCATCGAGACACATGGATTGAGCGAGACCGGCCACTTCACTTTCATAAAATTCACACCCGCCCGATTCATCTAAGATTTGCTGACATGTTTCAAATTTTTTGGCATTGAGGGCCGCAACATAGCGTTGTTGGTTTTTTTTGCAGAATTCACTTTTTGTACAGGCGGAGAACAGAGTGAGGAGCACCGTTTTCTCCTGTGATGAAACAGGGTCACCTGCGGTAAGGCTTTGAAGTTGAACTGTATTCTCTTCCTCAGGTGTCGGCGCACCATCTCCATCATTGGTGGCGACGATAAGTCCCACCGCTTCCATCAGACGTACTGCTTCTAGTTTTCCGAATCCGATCACAGCCGGAATTGTTTGTTGTTGATACTGTCCATAGAGAACGAGGGCCACCACTTGGTCTGATTGAATAATCTCTCCGGGTGATGGAACTTGGGTGTGTACTTTAAATTCTAATTTTGTGCTGGGGGCTATTTTGCCGACGGTGATTGCTCCTGTCGCTGGGACTGTAAGCCCTGCCGAGGTCAGTACGCCGCGTGCTTTTTGTGGATTCATGCCGATCACGCTAGGCATGGTTATTTGTTCTTGTTTGTCGTAGCTAAGGGCGGTAATTGTCATAAAAGAGCCAATCGGTTGCTGACTCTTTGCTGTAGGGCTTTGAGCGTAGATTTTACCAATTAAATCTGAGGTGGGTGCGGGTTTTACCGTCTGAACTGAAGCGGTGAATCCTGCCGCGCGGGCCGCCTGTTCTGCTTGAGCTTGTGTCATCCCTGCGAGGCTTGGAACGGTCAGCATTTGGCTACTTGTGGCTATTTCATCAAGGGTCAGTTGCTGATTGCGTTCTATCCGTTGGCCAAACCGTTGGTCGCGAATCTGCTGTGCTTGTTGATGTAATTGTTTGGGATCAATATATCCTGTAGAGGAGAGACGCCCTTCGGGATAAACAAGAACAAAGTCAGTTCGAACTCTTCGAACTTTTTTTTCGTTACCTTCAGCTCTATCTTGAAGATAGTTTGAAGCGGCATCACCAATTTTGACGGCGTTGGGTTCAATAACCTCGGTATAGATGATAGATCCACCAACCGCTCCGACAACCGCTCCAATGGCTCCGCCAGCCGCCGCACCAATGGGGGCTGCAACAGGTCCAGCTAATAAAGTGGCTGCACCGCCACCGAGTTTGGCTCCCACTGCAGCACCATAGGCAGCACCATAGCCAGCAACGGCTCCAGAGGCGGCACTGTTGGCTGCCGCTCCGGCAGCACCGAGAAGGTCGCCACCTGATAACGCTCCTGCCATGGACGCGAGTGTGCCTGCTTTGTCAAGTTGATCAAGGCGGGTTGTTACTTCGCTGAACGTTTTACCACTGCGTTGCAAAATAGAAATAGCTTCACTTTTATCTGTTTTATAGATGTGTTGAATGATCTTTATTTTCTCTGATCTGCTCGATTGCGAAAGCTGTTTCAACACGGCCTTTTTAATTGGATCACCAGAGTTGGTGATTGGTGAGCTGACACGGTTGACGGTTTGCGCGGATGTTGAGATGGCCTTTCCCGTTTGATCAATCTCCTGACTGAATTGTTCATTAGCCTGTCGTTTAATAATTTCAGCTTCGAGCATCTCCATCGGCGGCACAGGGGTGTGGGTTTGAATCGCTCTAAAATCGTGATTGTAGCAAAAAGCGGTTGGTACTTTGGCCCCACAGACCATAACAAGGCTGAGTGTTAGCAGTATCAACACTGACGTAAAGGAGGATTTCATCGACTGTACCTCGAGTCAGGATAGAGTTGAGTGTAGATATGCTGATAATCCACAAGGTCAAAACGACGTACTCGTAAACGGTTGCCCGTCCCTTCTAGGTAGATCGCTAGACTATTTGCCCCTTGATTAGGGCTGAGGAAAACAAGACTGCCTGTATTTGTTTCTATGGCGTACCTAACCGATAGTGATGCAAACCATTGTGGTGGTAACTGTCTGAGTCGCTGAACAGTATTTTGTGGTGTTTTATCTGCATAGGGAAGCAGGTTTTTAATGGTTCCACTGATCGCAGCTGTCACAATTTCCCCAGTTATACGCTGGACGGTGGCCATGGTATCGGTATTGGGTTGTTGATAGTTGAGTTGGTTAATCAGGTGATCGTTGAGGGTCAATGCTGCTGCATGATAATTTAAAATTTTGAGAGAATCGTTGTTTAAAACACTCAGTTGCTGTCGCCATTGTTTCGTTGCTTGCGACGAAAAAATCGTTTCAAAGGCAGCTGTTGTTTCAGCGACACTAAGCCCCAGTGCTAGCGGGAGTGAACCTGCTTTGCGTAACCAGCGAGGGATAACACTCAGTTCATTGCTCTGGCGGTGAAGCCAATCGGCTTGAATTAACTCCGCATCGGTGATTTTATAAATTTCATCGTGAGCTTGCCATTTGGTGATCAATACGGTGTCGCTGTAGGGATTGTAGTAACCTATCAGCGGTGCGGTGATATCACCGAGGGAGTAGATTTGCATTCCGCCATCAAAAAAAAGTTGCCAGCCTGCTTGTGACTGCTCTGGACTCCAAAGTGCTAGATCAATCTCATTGAGATGGGCCATTCCACGATGGGTTGCAAGGGTGAGCAACGCAACAGCGTAATCATTGTGAGCCAATTGCTTGAATTGGGTTGCTGAGATCATCAATGATGTGATCGCTTTGTTGTCTTTCTGCGATAGATTTACTGTAGGTGAAGTAAAGACGGGAGCTGCACAGAGAAGGAGTAGAATGAATCCAAATGTGAGCTGGACCATGCGTGATTTGCCATTATTTTGGTGCAATAGATTTAGAGCCATAGGGGTTATCCATTTAGCTGTCGTGAATAATCGAAAATAGCTACCATGTAGAGTAGACGTAAGTTGAAAATTAATAAATACAATTTTGGACACTAGGGGCCAGTAAATCCCGCTAGGTGTCAGGTCCCGCATGGTTGATAACCTTTTTACGAAATAGCTCGGGGTGTTCTTTTTGCCAGACTTTCAGCGCCTCGATAGGCGTCTTGTGGGCCAAAGCCCTTTGTGGAATGTGTTGATTGTAGAGGTAAGCATAGCGCACGAGAGTCGTCTCTAAGTCCTGAGAGCAATCGAAGCGCGTTGTCGCCAGAACCTCGCTAATGCGGCCATTAAAACGCTCCACCATACCGTTGGTCTGTGGATGGCGTGGCGGGATAAGGCGATGCTCGATACAGTGCTTTGCGCAGACCTTATCGAAGACGTGATTGCCGGTTGGTTTTCGCTCCCCTGCTGCGCTGAACCGGTCGGTGAAGGCCTTGTCGTTGTCGGTAAGAAGATTACTGATTTGGAAGGGAGCTTTGCCACCACGCTATTAAGAAAGCTCCTGGCTGCCTGGGATGATTTGTTTCTCTTTAGCTCCAGGTAGACCCAACGACTGGCCCGGTCAATAGCGACAAACAGATAGCGACGGGAAGTCTCGTCCGGCATCTGTGGCAGATACTTGATATCTACATGGACAAAGCCCGGCTTATAATTTTTGAACGTTTTAGGTTTCGCTTTTTCACCGGGTTCTTCCTTGGGGATGAGGTCTGCTAATCGCGAGATACCATGACGGTGCAGGCAACGATCCAGTCCGGAGCGTGAAACGTCGGGATTAAGAAACTCACGGGTGATAACCAGCAAGTCATCGAGAGGCAACAGCAGGGTACGCCGCAATTCAATGACCACAGCTTCCTGGGCATCGGTAAGGGTAGTCTGAAGCCGATGCGCAGTGTGAGAACGATCTTGGACATCCTCACGCTTTCTCCACCGCCGAACGGTGCCGACGGAGATGCCGGGTTCCTTGGCAAGAGCTCTCTCCGACTTGTCAGACTGCTGAAGATAGCGCCTCGTTTTAGGAGTGGTTGTGGCATTGGCGTGCAACTTAATAGTCATGTCG
>MAXT01000332.1 GCA_001751225.1 Desulfuromonadales bacterium C00003107
ACTCAAGCTTAATCTGGCCTCGATCAAGGGGTATCTGCTGCGCGAGGACTTCCAGCGATTCTGGGAGTATCAACGGATAAACTACGCAGACAAGTTTCTTGAAAACTGGGCGACCCGAACGCTACAAACCGAACTGGAACCGATGAAGAAAGTGGCGCGGATGTTACGTAAACACAAGCCACTGATAATGAACTGGTTCAAGGCCAAAGGACGACTTTCCAGCGGCGCCGTGGAGGGTCTGAACCTCAAGGCAAAACTCACTATGAGAAAAGCGTTCGGTTTCAGAACCCTTAAATGCCTACAAATCGCCTTATATCATGAACTTGGCAAGTTGCCGGAACCTGAATATCGCCATAGATTCAGCTGACGAGCCACAAAGATAAACCAAAAGGCCCATTTTTAGAAGAGCCTTTTACTGACAGAGGCAACCTGGGAAACATGCCTCAATCCCGTACCGAGAGGATAAATCGGGTGCCGACATATACGATCTTTTCGGCAAAAAACACCCTGCAAAAGCGGTCCCCCTGGTTGAGATAATCGCTGACGCGACTTCGGTCATGAGGCAGGTTAACAAACACCTGCCCTTCGATGACTGTGCCGAGTGTGGTTGCAATTTGAACTTGGTATGGTTCGCCAAGGCGCATAAGCTCGTCCCCCTCCTCCCCTAGGGATGTTTGAGCGGCGACAATGTTGATTATATTCAAGTGAATCATGCCGTCAGCTGTCTCCACAGGGATAAAAGCATCGTCACCTTTAAGCAATTCACCTACCCGTTGCGGCCGTTCATGACAGGCCTCGTAGAGACTGAGAAAGACCTTTCCCTCGACGGTACTGCCATCGGCTAGTGTAAACACCACCAGACGACGGTTTTTGACAATTTTCTGATCTGCCATAACGGTGGTTAGCCTTCCTGAAATAGAGATTTATTGGTCGCATATTTGTAGGCTTCTTCACGACTGACTCGGCCCTCGGTCAGCAAGTCCTGAATGGCCTGATCCATCAACTGCATGCCTTGAGATCGACCGGTTTGAATTACAGAGGGTATCTGAAAGGTCTTGCCTTCACGAATCAGGTTCGAGACAGCCGGATTGACGGCCAGAATCTCCATGGCGGCGCAGCGTTTGCCGTCTATAGTGCGCAGCAGTTGTTGACAGATGACCCCTTGTAGAGATTCGCCGAGCATAGCCCGAATCTGCTCCTGCTGGTTAGTGGGAAAGACATTGATGATGCGGTCGACCGTCTTGGCTGCACTGTTAGTATGCAAGGTCCCAAAGACCAGGTGGCCGGTTTCGGCTGCGGTAATGGCGAGTTCAATGGTCTCGAGGTCGCGCATCTCGCCGACCAGAATAATATCGGGGTCCTCGCGCAAGGCCGCCTTCAAGGCTGCGGCAAAGGATTGAGTATGGCGACCCACTTCCCGCTGATTGATCAGGCTCTGCTGACTGATGTGAACAAATTCGACGGGATCCTCTACGGTAAGGATGTGCTCTTTGCGGGTTTTGTTCACATGATCGATCATCGCCGCCAGGGTGGTCGACTTGCCGCTACCCGTTGGCCCGGTGACCAGAACCAAACCTTTTTTAAACTGGGTGAAGTTGAGAATCCCCGGAGATAGCCCCAGCTGCTCGGCGGTAAGGATCTTGGCCGGAATAAGCCGAAATACAGCACTGATTCCGAGTCGCCCCATAAAGATGTTGGCGCGGAAACGGGATTCCAGAGCCGGAACCTCATAAGCAAAATCGAGATCATGGGTCGATTCAAAGGTTTGCCGCTGTGCCTCGGTCATGATCTCGTAGAGCAGGGCTTTGATTTGTTCGCGACCGATAGGTCGTTCAATAACTGGTTCCAGGTCGCCCGAGCGACGAATCAAGGGCGGGTTGGACGGAGACAGATGAAGGTCAGAGCCTCCCTTGTCTTTCAAAACTTTGAACAAAGCGTCAATTTTTGCCATGGCATAATCCTCACCCGCACCGAGGGCGGTACCTTCAAGTGGTTGATTTATACTATTTTCTTGGATTGCCGAACGTTAAACAGAGACCTTTGAATAAACGTCTGTACAATTTTTGCAGTTTACATGCCTTCAATAGTCAATAGGCGGCATGCAAACAAAAGGTCCTTCTTTAGAAGAGCCTTGCCTTGCTAAAAATCGAGAGCAGATTCAGCCTGCAATAACCACCGCAATATAAGGGACAATGTTGAAAACAATGATGAACAGTTTGTAGAGGCCGATAAACCCGTAGATGACCAGGTTGAAAGCGTCCCGTGACATGGGAAACCACATGCTGTGCATACGATAAACCCAGTCACCGGCAAAAGCGCAGACCAGAAATGACAGAAAGTAGAGACACAGATTGATAACGGTACACCAAGCCAGGAAAGCACGTAGAAAATCTAGGTTCATAAGCGATTCCTTTGTAAGAGAGAGGTGTGGATTAGCGATTAAACTATCCCCTGCTGGCTACTGTCGCAGTAAATTGCCAGAGCTTGATCCGGGTAAGCCGTCCCTTATTCACGATATAATTTATACCATACCAAGCGCCTGACACAGGCAAACTCGGTTCTTTCCTATAATCCATGGCCCCTGGCCAAACCCGCCGAATACAATCCTTTGGGTCTATAAACAACAGGCGTGATTTCAACTGCGGTTAGTTGTCAGGTCCCAGTTGTTCACGTAGCGGGTATGTGCCAGATAAGTGCGATGGATTTGCGTCTGCGCATCTTTGTCGCCGTGGGCAAAGTTCTCTACCAGCAGCAACAGGGCAAATAGGCGGATTTCGTGGAACTCGGACTTCAACAGCCTTTCCGCCACGTTGAGCGGCGTATGCCGGTATTTTTTCACCGCCTGCCACAGGATCGGCACCCGAATCCCCAGAAACCAGTCGCCGTAGCCGTATTGTCCTTCGCCGGTCTTGAAAAACCGCTGAGATTGTTCAGCGGTTGCGGGGTCGCTAAGACAGCGCAGATGTTCGGTTATCGCCTGAAATGTTGTTTCGTCTGCCATAGAAGTCTCTGATATTTCGTTGTTAGGAGGCTGTCGGGCTTGCCATGAACCGGCTGCAAAATCGTCTGACCGGCCCATGTTTCCGACAATTTTCGCCAAATAGCCCTGCTATTAGCTCTCAAATTCTCGAAAAGCTAGCCTCGAACAGCCAATTTTTCGTTTCGGCCCGTCAAGTCCGACAGACTCCTAGGGGTTTAGAAAAAAACGGCCACCCGGGATCGGCGAAGTTACGAGTATTAAAATATATCGAAACTCCCCTCACTCACTCCATCCGGAAAAGCCACATCGTGGAACAGCTCAGGCACTGGCGGCGATCACCGAGGATTCGCCGGGCAGACCGAGCTCCAGGCGCTGCGCATCCTTGAACCCTGCCTCGGACAACATTTTAAAGATTTCCTTCCCCGAATAACTGCGTCCGGCTGGGGTGCCAAGCAGCATGTTGAGGGAAAACAGGGTCGGGAACAGCGGCCCTCCCCCATCGTCATCGAGGACGAATTCATGAATCAGCAACAGGCCGCCGGGCTCCAGTACCGAGGCGGCCTGCTCCAGGATGGTGCGCACCTCCTGCGGTCCCTCGCCGTGCAGGATGTGGGAGAGCCAGACCACGTCGTAGAGCCCCGTCAACTCTTCCCGTAGAAAGTCGCCGCCGCTAAAAGCGACCCGCTCCTGCAGGCCGAAGCGGGCGATGGTCTCCTCGGCAAAGGAGCGGCTGGTCGGCAGATCGTAGACGGTGGCTTGCAGTTCAGGATTTTTCTGGCAGAAATGAATGGCCCAGGTCCCAGGACCGCCGCCCAGATCGAGCAGCCGCCGGCGCCCGACCAGATCGATCTTGCCGACAAACTTGGGCGCCAAGAGCATGGCCAGGTCGAACATCCCCAGCAAAAAATTCCGTCGCCATTCGGGATCGTCACCGGCATAAGGTGACCGCACAGGACGACCGCTTATGACCGCTTCATCGAGATGCGCCCAGGATTCCATCAGTTGCCGGTGATGCTGAATGATATTTCCAAGGTAAAGGGGTGATTGGCGGGACAGAAATATGGCGGCGCTGCGGGTGCAGGAAAAGCCATCGTCATTTTTAAGCAGCAACTTCATGGCGACCAGGGCGGCAAGAAGCCGTTCCAGCCCGTCCCTGTTGGCGCCGAGCTTGTCGGCCAGCTCCGCCGCCCTTAATGGCTGGCCATCCAAAGCAGTAAAAAGATCGAGCTTGACGGATGTGTGAAGAACGCTGGTCTGCCAATAGCTGTTGGAAAGTGACAGCAGGGTTTGTGGACTCCAGGCTTGTTCAGACATCATCTCCTCCGGTTGTTATTTCCTCGCTCCGTTCGCCCAAGAAAGAGGCCAAAGCGCAAGCGATAAATGCACACTACAGGGCCGGCCTCGGCAGCCATCACTGGATTTCAAACCTCAGCGGGTACTCAGGTAGCGAACCCCTTTTTCCAGTCCTTCCAGATTCAACTCGAACATGGGAATAAGCTCGCGGATAATGCCGATGGTTGGGCTATGCTCCCACCAGGAAGAGGATCTAGGATTGAACCATGCGGCATGGCGGAAGGTGGTCGCCAGCATCTTCAGCCGCTCGATACTCGCTTGCTGCTGGCGGTATTCCAGTTCGATGGAGCCGTTGATATCCAGCAACTCTTCGGGGGCCATGCTGGCGTCCCCAACGAAAATTAGACGGGTTTCCGGATCGCGCCGGAGTAGGTCCTCGATAGGTTCAGGACGACGGCGGCGTTCAGGGTCGCGCCAAACCCGGTCCCTGACCGTGTTATGGAAATAGAGGATGAAAAGCTCTTTGAATTGGGATCTGGCATGATGGAACAGGGTTTGGACGGTCTCCACATAGGGATCCATGGACCAACCACCGTTATCGATGAGGAGCAGAACCTTGAGGCGGTCCACCAGCCGCCGATCAAAGACGATTTCGATCTCTCCGGCATTGCGCATGGTTTCGTAAATGGTTTTATCCACACTCAGTAAATCCATTGGGCCTGCCGGCTTGAGATGACGAAGCCGCTTCAGGGCCTCCCCCATCTGGCTGCGGGTTAAGGGAGCGGTGCGAGAATAGTCCCGGTAGCGTCTTTCCAAAGCCACCTTACTGGCGGAACGGGCACGGGAGCCGCCACCGACGCGCATACCGCCGGGGCGATTGCCCGAGTGGCCGACCGGCGACACCCCGCCAGTGCCGATCCACTTGGTTCCGCCGTAATGAACCGCTTTCTGATCCTGCAGCCGATCCAGCAGGTATTGCTCCAGTTCTTCGGCGCTGAGCCGGCGCAACTCTTTTTCCGTCAGACCCAGGGCTTTGGCAAGATCCTCAGGTGTTTTCAGCCAGGTTTCAAGGAGCGAACGGGCCGATTCATCCAGATCAACGCCCTCCAAAGGCATCGCTTCGACTCCGGCAAACAACTCGGCAAACACCTGGTCGTAGGTATCAAAGTCCCGTTCGCTCTTGATCAGGATCGACCGTGCCACGATGTAGAAATCGTCCAGCGAAACCAACAGCCCGAGACTAAGGGCTTTTTGCAACCGCAGAAAAGCAGTGGGCGTGACCAATACCCCTCGTTTGCGCAGGGTATAAAAAAAGGGCACGAACATCGGTTCACCTCATGACCTTCGTTAACCTTAAGCCAACCTTTTCCCTTCTGATTCTGTCTGTCCCCCACGGATTTAAGCCAGAGGCTTGGCGACGGAAACTGCAAGGGAGAATCACACAAGTACCGTAATATATTCTAGCAGGAGTTGACGATGAAAAGACAGGGGGGCAATGGCTCCATATTGGAGCGCGCCAAGATTCTAAGCCAAGGACTTCCTCATCCCCGCTTACAGAATCCCCGTTGCAAAAAAAAAGGCAGCCCGAAGCTGCCTTTTTTATTCCAGATAGTTCTGTCTTCGAGATCAGGCGTCCGAAGGCACATTGAACTCGTAATCGCAGGCAGGACATTTCACCGCTGTATCGCCATGTTTGGTACCACCGGTCGTGGCGCAACCGGCCAGCATGAAGGTCACCAACAGCATTCCCAACAACAGTTTAATTCGTTTCATAACTCCGATTCCTTTCTTCCGGGTGAGGAGGTACCCGTTTGCCTCCTGGGCAAACCGTCACAGTTTCTATGGATTTAATTATACACTAAATAAGCACTTGACGCAGATACGCCCCCCCTGCCTCTGTCTGACCTACGGACTATTTCTCCATAGGCTTGACGCCAGAAACCACGAAGGAGGATCATACAAGTAGACAGTTTTTTTCTAGTAGGAATCGACGATAAAAAGACAGGTGATCAATGGCTCTTAAATAAATCAGGCCACAGAATTCCTATAAGACGTTTGACTATTGGCGGTCGGAAGAAAAGCCACTGCTGGCGAATCAGCGGCGGTTTATGACCCACTGTTTCGCGGCCTCAAGTTCCCCGCTGGGAAAGTTCCGAATCTCTGCCGCCACGAAATGGGACGCCAAATGCTCGGCGACATTTCCCAGAGCCGAGTCGGTTACCAGACCGATTTTCTTAATGTGCTTATGATGATCTCGTACGAATCGAAAGTGCTCTACCATGGCACCGAGACTTTTCCAACCGGGGAATACAGGGCTCTCGATGATGAGACCGGCGAGGCCGCCGATTTCTTCAATGTAGGGATCGACCCTTTTGGCCAGCAGTACAAAGTCTTTTTGTTCGAGGGGGGATTTGGGTCGCACGTACAGAACGGAATGCATTGTATCAAGGGTATGCTCGAGCATGTCTTTGCTCCTTCCGAAAAGGAAAGCAGCTGGACAAAAAACTCAGGATTCAAGTCGTCAAGGCTCGGACCCAGAGCCCCTGCAACCACGCTATTTTTTGTTCTGCCGCTCGCAGAACCAGACGTCTCTCAGAAATACCGCCGGAGATATAGATGCGTGCCTTGCGTGCCCCTGACTAATCATATCGACC
>MAXT01000333.1 GCA_001751225.1 Desulfuromonadales bacterium C00003107
CCGTAGGGCAGACTGTTTGCGACGCCATCAACTATTGGAATCTTTACCTTCCTCCCGGCCAAACCTGAAAATGCCTTCGGCCATCTCCCGCAAGCGCTTGTTCACCAGATAATTCACCGTCCCCTCCGGCCAAGTCCCGTCCTCTTGGGGTTCACCTGCAGGAACTCCGGTTAGTAATTCAATCCCCTGGTCGATATCCGATACGGCCCACACATGGAATTTCTCTGCAGCCACCGCATCGACCACCTCCTGTTTCAGCATCAAATTTTTGGCATTAGATGCCGGAATAATCACCCCCTGCTTGCCATTGAGACCTTTGGTCTTGCAAACAACATAGAAGCCTTCGATTTTTTCGTTAACACCGCCGATGGCCTGCACCTGACCCCGCTGATTGACCGATCCGGTAACAGCAATGGCTTGACTAAGAGGCAGACCCGACAGGGCAGAGAGCAACCCGTAGATCTCCGCTGAAGAAGCGCTGTCTCCCTCCACCCCACCATAGGACTGCTCAAAGCAAATGGAGGCAGCCAGAGCCAAAGGTTTGTCCTGAGCAAAGCGATCTCCGATAAATCCACCTAGAATCAGTAACCCCTTGTCGTAAATGGGACCGGATAGTTTCGCTTCCCGCTCGATGTTGACCACCCCACCTTTCCCCATAAAGGTACGCACTGTTATCCGCGTTGGCCGGCCAAAGGCGTAATCCCCAAGCATATAGACCGAGAGCCCATTGAGCTGCCCAACCACCTCCCCTTCGGTATCGATGAGCAGGGTGCCATCATCGATTAGTTCCTGAACCCGTTCTTCGACTCGGTTGGAACGATAGATTTTAGACTCAATGGCCAGCTCGACATGTTCCCGCTCCACCGTTTTGACATCATGACGTTTGGCAAAAAAAGCGGCCTCGCGAATGAGGTCGGCAACATCAATGAACCGCGACGATAAACGATTTTTATCATCGATAAGCCGCGCTGCGTGCTCTATCACCCGCGCCACACCGCTCGGCGCAAAGGGCAGTAACTTTTCTTCTTTGCATTTGGTCGCCACGAACAAGGCGTACTGCTGCACATTTTCCCAAGTGTTATCCATCATGCGATCGAAATCGGCCTTGACCTTAAAATATTTGCGGAAATCGGGATCAAGCTGATAGAGGAGATAATAGAGCCAAGGAACACCAATCAAAATGACCTTACAGCGCAGAGGAACCGCCTCCGGCTTGAGAGAAACAGTGGCAATCAAACGGTACTGCTCGGCCATGTCTTCGATCTTGACCTCGCCGTTACGCAAGCTGCGCTTCAAGGCCTCGTAGGAGAAGAGGTTCATCAACGTCTCGCGACAATCGAGGATCAAGTAGCCGCCATTGGCGCGATGCAGCGCACCGGACTTGACCATGGTGAAGTTGGTCGTCGCTGTACCGGAGGTGATAATGTGCTCAATGCGCCCAAAAAGATTAAAATAAGTAGGATTCGCTTCGTAGACGACCGGCGCCCCCTTGGCGTCACTATTGTCGACAAACAGGTTAATGCGATACCGATCAAAGGAAGGCTCTTGGTGGGCCACTTTACCCCCAGGTAGCACCTGCGTCCCTTGCGACGGACGGAATTCGTCGACACGGCATATAATATCCTTTATGCAATTCTCAAAATGCGCCAGAACCTTTGGATATTTCTTATATTTTTCAGCCAGATCTTCGTAAAGGTGGCACAAGGTTCTGCTGAGTAAATCCTTTTCCATTTTCAGGGTCGCGGCACGCATCTCTTTTTCCAGCTCAACGACTTTCCGTAATACTTCATTGAGCTGGGCCTGTAGCACGACACCCATTTTCTCAATAGCCTGGCGGTCCTCTTCTTCAAGCTCGGCAAAGCCTTTCTGGGAAATCGGCTCTTTATTCTTGGTCGGAACAAGCACCAACCCTCCCACAGTTCTTTGCAGAAGAAAGCCCTCCTTGTTTACCTGCTCTTCCAACTCCTGCACCAATTTCTTGTTCTGTTCCTGGGATTCGTTAGCAATCTGGTTCTTGGCCTGTTCGTACTCCTTACTCTCGAAGAGCTTAGGTATGGCCGTAGCCAACTGCACCACCAGAGCATCAACATCCCTCTGGCAATCTTTGCCTTTTCCAAAAGGCAAACGAATATGGGTGGGTCTGGATCCATCTCCAAAATCGCGAACATAACACCAATCATCCGGCACCGGTTCCTTCAGAGAGCGCTTATCCAGAAGCTTTCTAATGGTCGATGAACGTCCGGTTCCTGCTTCGCCGAGGATGAAAACATTAAAACCATCGGCTTCGATACCCAAGCCGAATTCGATGGCGGCAAGAGCTCTATCCTGTCCAATTGTTTCTTCGAGGCAACAAAGCTTCTCGGTTGTTTTAAATTCAAATTGAGCCGGATCGCAACGCCAGGTCAGTTCTTCTGGACTCAGCCGATATTGTTTCATGAGTTGCCCCCTTTTTACGGTTAGGTGACCATCATCGCCTGCTGCACAACCACCACGAACGAATCAGTTGAGAAGTCAGCTAAATTTCTAATATAATAGTAACAATTCGACACTTATTGGCAAGCTGGCCTATTCTAACCGACAGCAACGAACATATGCTTTTTTCAAGCTCTTTAAAGGAGAGCTTGGACGATTTTTATGGAACCAGAAATATCTCTCTTTTATGGTGAGTATGGAATTCTCTATGCAGTCGTTTTTGGAAAACATTGTCACGCTACTGCCAGGGGGAGGCCTCTATTATCTTCTTATTGGCACTATTGCCCTGCTAGAATCGATAGTCTTGGTAGGCCTTTTGGTGCCAGGAAGCACTCTGATTCTATTGGTCGGTTTTCTGGCGGCTCATGGCAAGGGGGACGTGACCACGATAGCAATATCTGCCTTTACCGGGGCCTTAATTGGCGACATGTGCAGCTATGTTCTGGGCTGCCGCTTCGGTACCCGGCTACTGCATAGTAACCTCTTTAGAAAACGCCTCGGCCTGATCAGAAAAGCTGAACTATTTTTTGCCAGACACGGTGGCAAAAGCCTATTTTTAGGTCGTTTTGCCGGGCCGCTACGAGGCAGTATTCCTTTTGTCGCTGGCTGCTCAGGCATGCGACCAGGCGCCTTTTTTAACAACACGCTGCTAAGTTGCATCCTTTGGGGCATTGTCTATCCGGGCCTTGGTTATCTCGGTGCGGCCAGCTGGCAAAAGGTACAACAGTTGACCGGTCAATTCAGCCTGTTACTTGCTACTCTGGTGGTGTTATTTATCCTCAACAGTCTGTTCTGGAAAAAGCTCTTCCCCCGGATAGTCAAGCGTTCTCAATCTCTGTGGCTACGCCTGACCGTTGCCTGGCTGTCTTTCCTCCACCGTCCGGGAATCACCGCACTATCGAAACGGTTCCCACGTCTATGGACCTTTGCCGCCGACCGCTTCAGTTTAAAAAAGGGTTCAGGCCTCTATTTGACCTGCGGCTTTGCCTTCAGCACCCTATTTTCCGGGTTGTTTTTCTGGTTACTGAATTCTTTTGAGCTGGTATCCCGCGTTGACCAGAAAATCTATACCCTTTTAGGTCAACTACATCATCCCTTGGCTGATCGACTTATGCTGCTGGCCTCCTCCCTGGCTAATCTTCCGGCCTTGTTGATTATCTGCGGCCTGTTGCTCCTTTGGCTGGTTCTCAATAATCGGGATTTCTCCGCAGCCATCCTGCTGGTTGGAATGGGTGGCGGCGAGCTGTTAGTGCTGCTGGGCAAACTACTCTTCTATCGCCTGCGGCCAGAGCCTTTCTTTGCACAGTTACAGTCAACCAGCGCCAGTTTTCCCAGTGGCCATGCCTTTTCCTCCCTGCTGTTTGTCGGCCTGTTGGCCTACTACCTGTTCGGCGCCCTGCGCTACTGGCAATCACGGCTGCTGATGATTATTCTCTTGAGCTTCTTCGCCCTGGTGGTCGGTCTCAGTCGCTGCTATCTAGGCGTGCACTGGTTCAGCGACATCGTAGCCGGCTATCTACTGGCAGCGACTTGGCTGACATTTCTTCTAACCACCCTGGAAGTTCGACGCCGGTTTATCGGGGAATTTCCCTGGCGCTCCGGCTGGCAGCCCTTGCAACTGTCGGCCCGGCAACGATATGCCATTATGGCTCTGGCCAGCGGTGTCGCCCTCTACGCCATGTCCTATTATCTGCTGCTTCAACTCGGTCTATTATAAGGGGCCAGCCCCTACATGGATCGGTTGCAAATTCAGATTGGATTCTTTAGGATGAGCGATCATTGCAACAGGTTGACCTTGTCGACACCCCCAACAGAGCGAAGACAAAAATGACTGTCAGACTACCCGCCGAATGGGAACCACAAGACGCGGTCCTGTTGGCCTGGCCCCACGCAAAAACCGACTGGGCTTCTATATTGCTCTTAGTGGAGCCAGTCTTTTTACAACTGGCCGCCACCATAAGCCGTTATGAGCAGGTGTTGATTGTCACGACTGATCCTGACCCCCTGGCCGTCAAACTAGAGAACTTCGGCGCGACAATGGCCGCTATCACCCTGGTTCAGATCCCTTTTGACGACACCTGGTGCCGCGATTTCGGGCCGATTACCGTCCTTGCCGATGGATTGCCTCGCCTACAGGATTTTGTATTCAATGGCTGGGGTAATAAATTTTTTGCGGAACAGGACGACGCCGTTACTCAGCATCTGCAGAAGAAGAACCTTTTCTCCGCCCCTGTCGATGGCCACTCTCTGGTCCTCGAAGGGGGCAGCATCGAAAGCGACGGAGACGGCACCCTGCTGACCACTAGCCAGTGCCTGCTCAATCCCAACCGCAACCCTTACCGCAACAGGGAGCAGATCGAAGAGGAGCTACGGGAAACGCTGGGCTGTCGGCGGATTCTCTGGTTGGATCACGGCCATTTGCTGGGTGACGACACCGACGCCCATATCGACACCCTGGCGCGCTTCGCACCCAACGATACCATCCTCTACGTCGCTTGCCATGACCCTGCCGACGAACACTACCCAGCCCTTAAACGCATGGCTGAGGAACTATCGGCCTTTCGAAGCGTAGCCGGACTACCCTATCGTCTGCTTCCCCTGCCCTGGCCTGCTGCCCGCTTCGATGATGAAGCCCAGCGCCTGCCGGCCACCTACGCCAACTTTCTGGTGATCAACGGCGCGGTACTGGTGCCCACCTACGATGATCCGCAGGATGACGCTGCCCTGACCACCGTCGGCGCAGCCTTCCCCGATCGAGAGATTATCGGCATCGACTGCTCAGCGGTGATTTTGCAACACGGTTCCCTGCATTGCCTGACCATGCAACTGCCTCAAGGAGTTTTGCCATGACCGCTCAAACCTCTTTAACCGTCGGCCTGGTGCAACAGACCTGTAGCGACGACTGCCAGGAAAACCTCGACCGCAGCATCGCCGGCATTCGTCAGGCCGCCGCCCAAGGTGCCGGACTGGTGGTACTGCAGGAACTGCACGCCAGTCGCTACTTCTGCCAGATCGAGGACAGCAACCTGTTCGACCTCGCCGAAACCATCCCCGGGCCGTCTACCGAACAGCTCGGATCCGTAGCTGCGGAACTCGGTATCGTGCTAGTCGTCTCCCTCTTTGAGAAACGGGCTCCAGGGC
>MAXT01000334.1 GCA_001751225.1 Desulfuromonadales bacterium C00003107
TCCATGGTTTCAACGCTAAAAGGTGGCCGCTGTGCCTCGATGTTGAGCCATTCCCCAAGTAGCACCAATAAGCGTTGCTTTTCCAGCTGCCGCTGGCTGCTCGACAGGGACACCTGCCGTTCAGAGTCCAGCTCATCCAGAGCCTGCTCGACGCAGGATAAGGAACGTTGGCTCCAATCATCGGCACCCAAAGCGGTCAAGCCCTGCCAATCGCCGGTTTTTTCCCAGAACAGTTCCAGAACGCGATGCACTAGGGAGCCGCGATCGAGGCCATTGAGGCCGAGGCCGGCGGTGGCAAGCCCCCGAGCGCCAAGACGATGGCGAGCATAAGCTCGAAAAGGACACAAAGCCTGATCCTTGAGTATCGCCGTGCCTCCGGAGATTCTGCTCCCCTCGGGAATGGACGGCCCCTGATCATCGGCTAGACCTTCCAGAGCCGGGGCGGCGGTCTGGATCAGCAACGCTGGCCGTCGACTGGCAGAAAGTTGCGGCTCGATCAACGGTAGGTGCTGAACCAGCGGACTCGGCTGCCGCTCCCGTCCCTCCATGGACTGAGGCCAGCTGACCACTAATTCCGACGCCGCGGTCAACAGCCGCCCGGAAATCTTATGGGCGAAATCAAGCTCCTTCTCAGCATCGGCATTTGGCATCCTTAAACGGCGCTGCAAGGAGGGCGGAATAAATGCGTTGGGACGGGCCAAAGCCGGCAAGGACTCATCATGGGCACCCAGCAGCCATAACGCATCAAATTGCTGGCCGGTCGCTTCCAGGGCGCCCAAAACCTGCACCCGCCCTGCCGAACCTTCTGGCTGAAAAATTTTGTCGGCAGCCAAACGTCGCAATAGGGCCAAGGCTTCTCCACGGCGCATGGGTTTGGAAACCGCGTCCAGACAGGCCGTGCCGGCGAGCAATTCCTTCCAGGCCTTGAACACCTGAAACTCGCGGCTGGTCAGGCTGCGATCCCGTGACCACTGGCAGCTATCGAGCACCTCGGCGAAGTGACGTGCCCAGGCCCCAGGCAGGCGCGCATCGGTTTCCACCAGAGCGGTTTGAATAGTTTCGAGCTGCTGCGCAAAGATATCGGCGCGGCCCAGCTTTTTTTTGAATCCCCGTTCGGCAAAATGAAGGACCTTTTTCAGCGGCAGTTCCGTCATGCGCAAATTGCGCAGTTCCCGATCCAGAATTGCGCGGGAGTGCTGTTCGGCGGAGTACCCCCAGACGAAGGGAGAACGGAGCAAATAGCCGATACTGTCCAGAGATACGCGCCGCCCCAGGCCCAACAGCTCAAAGGCAGCGAGGACCATGCCTTCGTTCAGCAATGGCGTGCCCAGAGACAGGTTGAAAGCCTTTTCGGCACCGGCTCCAGGCAGCAAGGCCGCAGGACTCAACTCTTCGCGAAAGATACGCTGCAAAGACTGCTGATAGGAGGCCATATCGACGGCGATGATACCGATGCGTTCAAGATTTCCTTCCAGCTGCTGAAGCACCCATTGAGCACAGCTGCGTACCTCTTCTTCGGGGTCGGCATAACCGACCCGTCCCTCAGACTGAATTTGACAGGCAGGGGGCATCCAGCGATGCACAGTCACGCCACGTTTCTGCAGGGCATGGCACAAAGCCTCGATCGTCGGCGAGAGCTCGTCAAAGCCGGCCAGCCACAGATCGTCTGGAACGGGCAACTCCCCTTTTTCAAGAGCCGTTACCAATCTGGCCGGTATCAGCGCGGGGTCGTCCCAGCCCCCCTCCCGGCACAGCTGCTGCCAGCGGCTTCGCCAGCGCAAGAAGGCCCGATGATCTTCTCCCCCTTCCTCCGAAGAGAAGGTTGCGCCGTATTCGCATAGCAACTGATGAGCCTGGGCGGCGGCACGAGCGGCATCAGGCACCCGCATCAGCCCGCCACTCCCAAGTCCTTGCTCCTCCTCTTCCACAGCCCTTTCCCACAGCCGCAAAGCCTGGGCTGGACCCAGGGTCTTGGCGTCAAGGCGCAGACGAGCGGCCATTTGCCATTGCCACTGTAGATGAAAATGAATTGCCGGTGATTTCCAGGCCGTACAGCCCTGCTCCTGCAGGCGGCTATCGTAGCCCTGCACAAGATAACGGGCCAGACGCTGATTAACCGTCAGCACCAGGGCTCCCTTATGGGCGGCCACTAAGAGGTCTGTGAGTGTCTTTGTCATGGTCTTAGACATTCTTTCGATATTTTTTCAAAAGCTGGCCTGACGCCAAGCGTGCCAAACCGTAGATCATCAACCCACCCAAGGCATCGGCAACGATGTCACCGATATCGCCGCTCCGCTTAAACGGCAACCATGCCTGTAGAAGCTCCATTAACACCCCAAACCCTAAGGCAAAAATCAGCGCATACCGCCAGGCCCGAACAGGAGGAGACACCAGTGGCAACAAAGCCCAACCAGCTACCGATGCGAGACCTGCATATGCAAGAGCATGCTGCACCTTATCCCAAGAAAGAATACCTGTTGAAGGTACAGGGGGATTGGGCATAATCGATAAGCTGAGGATTGTCAGAGCAGTAACAGCAAATAAGGTCAGACGGAATTTGACGCCAATAGAAAACAATTGAACACCTCTAAATATTTTAATTATTTTAACTACTTCCTAAAGTACCTCTATTGCAACATAAAGCGAATTTTTTCTAACTCAATCCATCAAAAATGTTTTCATGTTTTTAATGGATTAGGAAATATGCATGCAGCTATCTCGAGAGTTTCCCATCATATCTTTTCGCTAAATAAAATAATTCTTAGATTTCTGCCAAAGCGATGACCTACATATCGGCAGGTTAAGATCTTAACCTCGGCTTGCCAGTCGGATATAGGCTGTGTTTTGACATAAGACAAACCTTACGCGATAGGAGAAAAAAACTATGATTCTAACTGTTCAAGCATGTGTTGCCGTTTTTGTTTTCATGCTCGTATTGTCCGTTGCTCCAAGCCAGGCTCAGCCCTGCAAAGCGGGTCCAGGGCACCATGGGGGCCAAATGGGAGCTGAAAAGGCATCCCAATTAAGTACTGAGGAGCAGAAGATTGTAACAGAACTGTGTATTAAATACCGCCCCCTCATAATGGAACAGAAAAACCAACTGGCAGTCAAGCAGGCTGAATTGCAGGCCGTTATGGCACAGGAAAAATTTGAAGCAGATAAGGCAAAATCCCTGAGCAAGGAGATTAGTGCCCTGCACAGTGAACTCATGGAACTTCACATTGCAAAAAAAATCGAGATGCGAGAAAAAGGTATCACTTCCGCCGCAGTCTGTGGGGATAAGGGACGTCGGTCTAGACCCTGCGCCGTGGGCACAGAGACAAAGGCGCCCGGCTGCAAAGCAAGAAATACGAAACAATGCGCAAAAAACAAACCTTGTAAATTATAAGATTTCTAAGGGACATATCTTCTTGACACAGAAACGGCATGTCGATCCCTCGCGCATGCCGTTTCGGTACTCCGGTCTCTGTATTTGGCCCTGCTATTTATCCAGGGCAACCAGACGCAACCGTAAAGCGTTGCTGATCACCGATACCGAACTGAAGCTCATCGCCGCAGCAGCAAGCATCGGACTCAGCAGTAGGCCGAAGAAGGGATAGAGAGCCCCTGCGGCGATAGGTACACCTAGCGCATTGTAACAAAAGGCAAAGAACAGGTTCTGGCGAATGTTGCGCATGGTCGCCTGACTTAAAGAACGGGCCCGCACAATGCCGCGCAAATCGCCCTTAACCAGGGTCACTCCGGCACTTTCCATGGCCACGTCGGTGCCGGTGCCCATGGCGATTCCTACCTGGGCCTGGGCCAAAGCCGGCGC
>MAXT01000335.1 GCA_001751225.1 Desulfuromonadales bacterium C00003107
AAAAGGTGTTTGATAAATTCTACAGGGTGGATGCCTCCAACACTGCAAGAGAAGGACTCGGTCTCGGGCTGGCCATAGTTAAAGGCATTTTGGAAGCCCACGGCGGGAGAATCTGGATCGAAAGTGAAGTGGGTAAAGGGACCAAGGTTGAATTCACCTTGCCTCTGTGTGGGACCGCTGAATAGACTGTCAGGTTTCTAGATACCGGTCGATGATACACATGATCTAGAGATTCTCTTATTCCGGAAAATCTTTATGTCCATTAAAACCTTTATGAAATATTATGTCGGAGTGTTGTTGTTTATTGATTTGCTTGCGATGGCCGTCATCGGTTTTTTATTACGCTTGATAATTCCTGCAGGCAGGCTAGCTCACGGTGAAAAGTATTTTCTCGGCCTGCATCGGCATGCTTGGGTTGATATCCATCTTTACCTAGCGCTGCTGTTTGTTTTGCTGGTTATCTATCACATCTGGTTAAATTGGACATGGATTGTTCATTCGACAAAACAGCATTGTCGAAGAAATAAGAAAAATATTTAGTGAACTGGGGTGATAGTTGGTCGGGGAAGGTTGGGCTTTTTGCCAGGTTACTCTGGGGCAGGTCAGCAGCATTCTACTGGAACTCAAGCAATGAGGTTGCCATGATAAGGACAGGACAATAGTTATGGATGCTCAAAAATTTCGTGCGTTGGTGGTGGACGAAGAAACCGAGGGGAATTTTATCAGAACCGTAGCTGAGCGCTGTGTTTCAGATTTGCCTCCCGGTGAGGTGCTGATTCGCGTTGAGTATTCATCCTTGAACTATAAGGATGCTCTTTCCGCCAGTGGCAACCGGGGTGTTACGAGAAACTATCCCCATACGCCAGGTATCGATGCCGCTGGGACCATAGTGGAAAGTATTGTTGACGAGGTGCGGCCGGGGGATTCCGTTATCGTAACGAGTTACGACTTAGGGATGAACATCCCTGGTGGATTTGGCCAGTACATTCGCGTACCGTCTAGTTGGGTAGTGCCATTGCCCACGGGGCTGACCCTCAAGGAGAGCATGATTATGGGGACCGCTGGCCTTACTGCCGGGCTGTCTGTTTCAAAAGTGGTGGCAGTGGTCGCACCGGAGGATGGAGCTGTTCTGGTGACCGGCGCGACAGGTGGTGTCGGAAGTATAGCGGTCGCTATTTTAGCCAAGCTCGGTTATGAAGTTATCGCCGTTTCTGGCAAAGCCGATGCCGAGGCATATCTCAAAAGGCTGGGTGCCAGAGAGGTGATTGGTCGCGACCAGTTGATAGACCAAGGGGCCAGGCCTTTGTTGAAAGTTCGCTGGGCTGGAGCCATTGATACCGTGGGTGGCGATATGCTGGCTGCGGCCATCAAATCGACGCAACCCGGCGGGATTGTGACCTGTTGTGGGAATGTTGCTTCTGCAGAACTGAATCTGACGGTGTATCCCTTTATTTTACGGGGCATCACCTTGGCCGGGATCGATTCACAATGTTGCCCCATGGGTTTGAGACAAAAGGTATGGGCCAAGCTGGCCGATGCCTGGAAGTTAGCTGAAATGGACACCCTATGTCAGGAGAGTGCTCTAGAGAATCTATCCGGTCATATCGAAACCATGTTGCAGGGACAGCTTAAGGGGCGAATACTGGTCAACTTGACAGCTTAGGAAAAGTAAGAGTTGCCACGGCGGCTTATTGAGTTGAAACGGAGGGTAATTAGGATGAGTGTTATTGATACGTCCAGGTTGGTGCAGTTTCAATCCGATGCGCGGAACCTGCTCGACAGGGTAGGTAGTGAGCGCAATATTCGAACAGACGAGGATTCGGTTACTGGCACCACTGGCGACCGAGTGACCCTTGGCCAGGGCGGCAGTGAAGCCGTTACTTATAGTGATGGGGTGCGTCAAGATACTACAGAGTCGCCTTACGATTTGCTGCGAAGCCGCCTTGTCACCCTGCTACAGGAGCAAGGTGTTGCTGTACAGATATCGACTGGCAGCAGTGAAATCGATATTTCTAGTCTTACTCCTGAAGAAGCTCAGGTATTGGTCGCCGAAGATGGCTATTTTGGCGTCGAACAGACTTCGGAGCGGATTTTTCAATTTGCTGTTGGTTTCGCCGGAAACGATCCGTCCCTGCTGGACGAAATCCTGAAGGGTATCGAAGATGGCTTTACAGGGGCTGAGCAGGCCTGGGGTGGCAAGCTTCCGGATATTTCTTATCAGACTCAGGATGCGATTATGAATAAGATCGATCATTGGCTCGAAGGGGCTGCGAACGCCTGACTGGTGACTTAATGGATAACGGTTACGTATTGGCCATTGACCAGGGGACTACGGGTTCGACGGTGTTGATTTTTAATCAGGCCGGGGCCGTATGCGGCAGAGCGAGTGCCGAAATTACTCAGTATTACCCGCAACCGGGC
Source organism: Desulfuromonadales bacterium C00003107 (assembly GCA_001751225.1). Classification (GTDB taxonomy): domain Bacteria; phylum Desulfobacterota; class Desulfuromonadia; order Desulfuromonadales; family Syntrophotaleaceae; genus Syntrophotalea_A. The sequence goes on from MAXT01000335.1 coordinate 2,422, forward strand.
TGGGTGGAGCACGATCCGCAGGAGATCTGGTCGGTCACCCTTGATGTGGTTGGGGCAGCTCTTGACCGGGCAAAGGTTAAACCCGTTGATGTGCGGGCTATTGGTATTACCAATCAACGGGAGACCTCCCTGTTATGGGACCGTCACAGCGGTTTACCGGTAGCGCGGGCCGTGGTCTGGCAAGACCGTCGTACTGCCCACCTTTGCGACGAGCTCAAGCAGGAAGGTCTAGAACCCATCTGGCAGCAAAAGACCGGCCTGCTTATCGATCCCTACTTTTCCGCCACCAAGGTCCATTGGCTGCTCGATCAGACCGACGACCTGCGTTCACGAGCCGCCGCAGGTGAGATTGCCTTCGGCACCGTCGACAGTTGGTTGGTCTG
>MAXT01000336.1 GCA_001751225.1 Desulfuromonadales bacterium C00003107
TACTGTGAATCTACTGATGATGTAGAAGTTTCTCGGCGGCTCTATGAAGGCCAAACGATAGAAGATATATTTGAAAGGGCCAAACAGCACTGGGAATAGATGATTATAGTAGTTGGTATCAATGTCCACAAATCGGGGCAAAACATAGTGTGAGATGCGTGGTGTGCCGCTGAGTTCCAAATCGATTAAAGGCTGATTTCTTATCAGTTAACAGCCGGAAAGGAGGCCCGGGGGGATGTCGATAAAAGGGGCAAGTATCAACCTCAGGTTTGAGACTGTCAAAGAATTTGAAATTGAAAGCGAAAGGTACCTCGGTGCATTGGACTACGGGGTCAGGAAACATCTTAGTCACTTTTCGTATCATTGGGATCCCGATGAGTACAATATCACGATATTGGGAGCAGGGCCGCTATACGGGCTCTTGCCCGGCACGAAACGTCTGGTCGGGGTCTACCGGTCACCGATTAACGGCATATTAACGCTCTCCACCCTTGGTGGGGCGAGCATAGAATTACTGAAAAGTGGCTTCGATCTCGTTGAGATCCATGCAAAATGCCCACGGAAATCGATCCTGGTCATCAACGACGGAAAGATCGAGATAATTCCATACGGCCGGGTACCGGAAAGTGCTTACGCCCTCCAGGAAGAGTTGCGCCAGGAATTCATGGATCGATTTCCCTATCCGTTTAGGATCCTTGGGACCGGGCCTGCGGGCCATTACACCTGCTTTGGAGCAGCCCTGTCGAAACACATCAAAAACGGCCGGTTCGACAGGGGGTCGGAGGGCTGGATGGGCCGAGGCGGTTTAGGCTCGGTCATGGGCAGGGTCCACAACCTGGTGGCAATCGTTTTCGGAGGGACACACAGACCTCGCAGACCGGCACTGCTCTCTGACTCCAGGCGGCTCAATGAACTGGCCAGGAAACACTTTTCCAAGGGATACATGCAGGTTGCCTACGATGCGACGACCAAATATCGATTCGATCCCAATACCGGAACAGGTGGGACACTCGGCAACAATCTCTTTGAGGCGCAATCCGAGACTCCGAGTTTCAATTTCCAGATGATTTATCTGTCCAGGGAAGCACGTCAGCAACTCTGGAGCAAATACATAAAGCCGCACTTTTTTCAGCCCTTTCAGCAGGACACAATAGAACCCAAGAAACAAAAGACCTGTGGAGAGAACTGCCCAGCTGTCTGCAAGAAATACAGGGGCGACCTCAAGAAAGATGCCGAACCATACCTCTGGGGCGGCACCCTGGCAGGCATTCTTTACATGAATGACGCCGAGAGACTTGTCCGGGCCCTTGATGACATCGGCGTCGATGCGATAGAAGGTGGCGCACAAGTCTGTTGCCTCATGGAGGCCCTTTGGAGAGGATGGATCCCACTCGAGGACGCGGGGATTGATGAGCGTCCGAACATGGATCCTGACCCAGGATGCTACTCAAGGGCGGATTCGGAAAAAAATGCGAGGATTGCCGAAAAGCTGGCCTACGACCTCGGTCTTCAGCGAACCAAGTTGAGCACCCATTTTCGGGAGGGCTTCCGCAAGGGGGTCCGCATCCTCACCGACAAGTATGGGCATTCATTCAAGGACATCGCCGTTTACAGCTGCTTCGGGGATGAACGCAGCAATGCGCCCAACCCATACTGGAACCCGGGATTCCTGATGCCGTCTCCGTTTCTAAGCAGGTTCTGCACCTACTACAAGGAAGGTTTCTTCGAACCCGAGGAGTACGGGGCCAAAATCGCCGACAGCATCGTGAGCGAGCTAATCAACGAAAACTTCGGCCTGTGCAGATTCCACAGGAAATGGCTAACGGGCTTTGTGGGCCCTCTATTCAAGGAGGCATACGGCATTGATCTCGATCCGTATAAGTTCTGCAAGGAGCTTGCTGCCAGAATGATCGAATATGACCATAAATCATACTATCTTCCCGCGCCCTGGGAGTCTGAAAGGGTAATCGATTTAGTTGCAACCTATGCTTCTAAACTGGCAGAAGCGGGCAACGAGACGGCAAGAAACTGGTCGGACAGGTTTGTGAAGGACAAGCACAAGACGGCACTGGAGTACTGGACCAGGACGCGCCGGGCGATCCTTGCGTATTTCGGGCGGGACGCAAACATCTGATTAATACCAACTGAAATTTCGCAGTTGAAAAAACGATTGAGAAGACATTCAACATATTGGGGGTACCGGCCACATTTATGCAAATTTTACGTTAGCATAT
>MAXT01000337.1 GCA_001751225.1 Desulfuromonadales bacterium C00003107
TCCATGGCGATTTGAGGAGTGGATGGAAGAGATGGCGGAGCAACTGGGCGAACTGAGAACTGGGCCGCGCCACCTTTCACCTTGAAACGGGCCAGACTCTGTCGCAGATGGTCGGCCTGGCTGGAGAGTTCCTCGGCGGCAGCGGCAGTCTCTTCGGCATTGGCCGTCGATTGCTGGGTGACCTGATCGATCTGGCCGAGTCCCGTGGTGACCTGACCGATACCTCCAGACTGCTCTTTGCTAGAGGCAGCGATTTCAGCTACCAGATCAGAGACCTTGGAAGTGCCGGCGACAATCCCTTTCAGAGCCGCGGAGGTCTTATCAGCGATGTCATTCCCAATACGGGTTTTTTCCGCTGAGTTCTCAATCAACTCGGCTGTCTCCTTGGCGGCTTTGGCACTCCGACCAGCCAGATTGCGCACCTCTTCGGCAACAACCGCAAAGCCCTTGCCGTGCTGACCGGCGCGGGCCGCTTCAACGGCAGCATTGAGGGCTAACAGATTGGTCTGGAAAGCAATTTCGTCGATGACTTTGATAATCTTGGAAATATCTTCTCCCGAACGGTTGATATCGCCCATGGCCGTGACCATCTCGGACATCATCTGACTGCCGCGAGTGGCGGCGTTTTTTGCCCCTTGGGAGAGGGAGCTGGCCTGACCGGCATTATCGGCACTTTGTTCAGTCTGCGAAGCCATTTCGATCATGGAAGCGCTGATCTGCTCCAGGGAGGCCGCTGATTCCGTCGCCCCCTGAGAAAGGTTTTGGCTGCCTTCGGCAAGCTGCACACTACCAGCGGCGATCTGCTCCGCTGCGGCCTGCAACTGAGTCATCAGGTCACCAAGGTTGGTAACCATCCTGGCGAAAGCCTGACCGAGCCGGTCCCGTTCACCGACCTCCCCTACCTCGACAGTCAGATCACCGTTGGCGATACTTTCGGCCAACAGGGCTTTCTCCTCTAAGCCGTCCGCCATTTTATCAAGAGCGGCGGCCAGGGTGCCAATTTCATCATGGCGCACCAATCGCAAGCGATGACTGACATCTCCGTCCTTGATTTCTTCCGCAAAGTCGACTCCTTGCTTCACCGCCTTTACGATAGAAGTCGCAATAACGAACAGCACGGCACCAACGCCTAACAAGGTCAACACGCCGGCAAATATATTAGCCTGGGCGATGCCAGCTAAAGGCGCGAACATATCGTCAAACTCGGCACCGGCGGCAATAACCCAACCGGTCGCTGGAATAACCTGGTAAGAAACAACCTTGTTCTGCCCCTTCCAATCGTAAACTTGAAAACCGCTCCCTTCAGCGAGCATCTTGAGGCCCCAGTCATAATCGCCAATGGTGCCGTTCAAAATGTTTTCGGGGGTCGGATGGGCGAGAAAGGTACCGGTCGCATCGACCAGATACGCATAGCCGCGCTCGGCGACCGTTACCGGCGAAACGTACTTTTCAGCAAAGAAACTGATGCGCACGGCGCCGATGCACGCCCCTTGAGGCTGGCCCTGTATCGTGACCGGGACTGCCAGTACCAGAATGGGCTCGCCCGACACCCGACTTTTGACCACCTCATAACCGACCTTGCCGGCTAAATTGCTCTTGAAATAGCCCCGATCAGCTACGTTGAGCTGACCGACTAGTTCCTGTTGCGAGGCGGCCACCGCGATGCCATCGTTACCGATAACGGCCAGAAACTCGAATTCACCGGGATAATCCTGCATCATTTGCAACAGTGCTGCCTCGGCCTGAACCGGGTTTTCGGTCACCGCAGCCCCTTCATTGTTCAACAGATCGCGAACCACGTTGCGGCCGGCCAGAGTACGAAAGGTGCGAGTCAGATCAGTGACATTGACGTCGATCTGCTTACTAATATTATCGGCAATAGTGTGCATCTGCTCCTTAAGGGCCTTTTCCACCGTCATTCTAGCGGTACGATAAGAATAGAACCCTGTAACAGACAGGCACAAAATAATCACCACAAAAGTCGGTAGTAGTAATTTTGCACGCA
>MAXT01000338.1 GCA_001751225.1 Desulfuromonadales bacterium C00003107
CACCCATTTATTAACTCCAAAACTTTTTCATAGGATTATAAGCCTATAAATTTCTTAGAGCAAACAAAAAAAATAGGGCCTTAGCCCTACAAAAGCACTATTTTCTTAATGAGCGAAAACCCCTCTTAGGCGAACAAGGACTTTTCCAAGGGGTTGCCAAAGAACAAAACGACGAACCAACAATCAACCAAACAGGTTGCGTAACCCGTCACCCCGCCAAGGATGGATATGCCAGGGGATAACTAGCTCTGTAGAGTAAAACAGAATATCACCCCAGAAACTTAAAGACGGAATGGCGGCGTCTAGCCCTTTGGGTGCCCCGCCATCTACAGAATTCGATGGTAGCCCCCTCTTCTTGCCTCCTGGGGATGTCGAGGCGAGGTTGTCTTGGCATGAGGAGGAGGATAGCTAGGTCAAAAGCAATCAAGCAAGAACGTCCCCACCGGTACTGACACCGGCAAACAAGACCGGCAACAGCACCGGCAGAAAATGCAATATGAACAAGTTCTTTATTTAAATTTTTTACAATTTTCTATATAGTTAAGCCAATATTTGATCGGCATTAATATCGGCAAAAAGGAGCTCCTCATGGTCCTCGCCCCCCACCTTATGGACCCTCTCATCCCAGATAGACGAGAGGACTTGGAAGACATGGCACGAAATATTGTCGCCAAGTCAGCCGCCCTGGGCGGACAATTGCACCCGATCACCCAGGATGCAGTTGCTGGTCTGCTGCGGATCGTCAACAGCTACTACTCCAACCTGATTGAGGGGCACAGCACCCATCCTGTGGAAATTGAACAGGCAATGCGCGAGGACTACTCTCAAGATCCCGCCAAAAGAGAGTTACAACAGGAAAGCCTGGCCCACATTGCCTGTCAGAAAAAGATTGCCAACGCGCTGGATTCCCAACCAGACATCAATCCGGCCAGTCGTGAGTTCATCTGCTGGATTCACGAAGAGGTCTACAAGGAGCTGCCCGAAAAGTTCCAGTGGATTACCACAAAAGACAAAAGCGAACGTATCCGGGTTCACGGAGGGCAATTAAGAACCCGCGATATCGAAGTGGGACGCCATGTCGGTCCGCCGCCAGAAAGCATAGGCGCGTTTCTCGATCGATTCGAATCTTTCTACGACATCTCGAAGCATCACGGGGTTACGCCTCTCATCGCCGCTGCAGCTGGCCACCACCGCCTGATGTGGATTCACCCCTTTTTAGACGGCAATGGCCGCACGGCTAGACTTTTCACAGACGCTTATCTTAAGCGCATTCCCCTGCCCGGATATGGCCTGTGGAATATCAGTCGGGGCCTGGCGCGGAGACGCAGCGACTATATGGGCGCCCTGAGCCATGCCGACGCTACCAGACGGAACGATCTGGACGGCCGCGGCAACCTGTCCCGAGAAGGATTGATCGACTTCTGCCGATTTTTCCTTAAAATCTGCCAGGACCAGATCAAATACATGACAGACCTGCTCAACCTCGACGGATTAAGAGACCGAATCTCCGGATATATCCGTTTGCGGGCCGAAAAGCTTATTGCTTCGCCGACTCCCGACGGTCGCCCAATGAAAGTGGAGGCCGCCTATATGCTTATCGAGGCCCTGACCAGGGGTGAAGTTCCCCGTGGCGACATGATAAGGGTTTCCGGTCTGGCCGAACGTACCGGCCGCCAAGTTCTATCCCAGTTGTTAGAGGACGGATTGTTGTCTTCAAACATGCCCAGAGGACCAGTAAGATTGGTTCTTTCCACCCATTTTGCCAGTTACTTGTTTCAAAATTTGTATCCGAGTCAAATGGATGTGGGCAGAGAATGACGAATTTGGGAGAAAAATAGCCCGAGCGGGACTTCTTCGACGGGGCTGTAACCCGGTGGGGCGAGCGCGCAGAGTACGAATGGCTCTGGAACTCCTACAGATGGACACGGTTCGGCATCAAACACCAGGACAAGATATCGACTTTGTGCTTGCAGCACCAGAGGGCCATCAGCTCAATGTAGGCAAGATAATCGTCATCGCAGAAAAAGGTGGTCTGGCGACGATTACCCCTTTGGGTGATATGATGAGGTTAGCCGGGGGCTATGACACGAGCGATTCGGGCCATGAAGCGACTTTGACAGGGCAAGAAAGGAAACTAAATAAATATATTGTCCCCAGAGCTCCCCTTACCCTGACTGCCTTTCCCGATACTCACGCGCCAAATCAGCGGCATCACGTGCCTGTCGGGCAGCGTCAGCAGCTTTCTCCCCATTTACACTCTGACTCTCCTTGGCAAGCCCTTCCCATATCCGGGCAGCATCTTCAAATGCCTCTATGGCACTGTCCCATTCCCGCTTTCGAGCGAAAGTATTGCCTTCGATATATCTTTCCTTGGCCTGACCATACTCCTCGAAAAGTTCTTCATCGGCAGCACGGCGCGTCATGGTCGCCTGACATTTTGCCACCATTTCTCGGCAAGAAGCAGTTCTGCTTTCGGCTGCTGCGGGTATCTTGGGACAATCGCAATCGCCCATGCCGGGTTATGTCCGTATAGTGCT
>MAXT01000339.1 GCA_001751225.1 Desulfuromonadales bacterium C00003107
CCAGCATTTCGCCAGGAATGTCCTCTATCTCACTGCCGCCACTGCCGTCGTCTTTAAACAGGTGGGCCTTCATGGTCACAAGATCGATGATTCCCCGGAAATCATCTTCCGCGCCGATGGGTAAGGTAACTACCACAGCGGGAGTATCAAGGGAGTCGGCCATACTCGATATTGCTCTATCAAAATCACCTCGTTCGCGATCCATCTTATTGACGAAGGCAATAGTTGGAACACCGAATTCATGACACCAGTCCAAGATCTTCTGTGTTTGCGCCTTAACCCCAGAGATGGCCGAAACCAGCAACACTGCACCATCTACGGCACGCAGACAGTTACGAGTGTCATGAAGGAAGTTGGCGTAACCAGGTGTGTCGACGATCTGCAGTTGATGCCCCTGCCACTCGCAATGGGCAACTGCAGCGCCAATCGTGATGTTGCGCTTAATCTCCTCAGGTTCATAATCCATGCAAGAGGAGCCATCATCGACCCGCCCCAGTCGATCGGTAGCCCCGCTGTTGAGCAGGATCGCCTCGACCAGAGAGGTCTTACCCGCTCCGCCATGTGCAATAACCCCAAAATTCCTCACTGTTGCCGTGTCGTACTTTCCCATGGTCTCTCCCTTCCTTTTCCCGGTTAAAGGAACTCGATTAAGGATCGCTTTGCAGGAAACAACGAATTTCAAGATGCGGCCTACCGACCGCGTTCTATCCACAGAGCAGCAATAAACTGCTGGATGGTTATGAGGAGAATCAAGTGCAATTCGAAGCGAACAATAAAGTCTCCGCTTCGGATCAGGTTTTGTTACGCAAATAAAGGATTCGCAATCCCTCCAATGTCAAAAAAGGTTCCACTTCCTGAATGGTCTGAGAAGCGGGAGCAATAGCTTTAGCCAGACCACCGGTGGCGATCACCAAAGGGGTTTCCCTTGTCTCCTGGCACATGCGTCCGACAATGCCATCCACCAGGCCTACATAACCGAAAAACAAACCGGCCTGAATACTGTTAACGGTATTCTTGGCGATCACCTGAGGGGGACGAACAAATTCGACCCGTGGCAGCTTGCTGGCTCGTTGAAACAGGGCCTCGGCAGAAATATTCAGGCCGGGAGCGATGGCCCCACCCTGGTACTCACCCCGCGCCGAAACTAGATCGAAGGTAGTGGCGGTGCCGAAGTCGACGATAATCAGACTGCAACGGCGCTTTTCATAAGCTCCGACAGCATTAACGATGCGGTCAGCACCAACCTCTCGAGGGTTGTCGTAATTTATCGGCATGCCGGTCTTGATTCCCGGCCCGACCAGATAGGGCGCACGTTTGAAATATTTGCGGCATAATCCTTCCAAAGCGTCCTTGGTCGGTGGCACAACGCTGGAAATAATGACATCCTCAATGGCCGACATGGGAATATCGCCCAAACGCAGCAACTCATGAATAAGCATTGCATACTCATCCACCGTCCTGGTTTTATCCGTGGTGATGCGCCAGTTCTGCACCAGGTCCTCGCCCTGATAGAGGCCGAGCACGGTATTGGTATTGCCTACATCGATAACCAGCAGCATAGGATGGATAGTCTTTCCTGAAAAACAGTTATCGGTTACTGGACGGCAAGGGGCCGCACATCCCCGGCCAACACCCGTTCCTGACGGCCGTCAGCCAACTTTAGCAGCAAGGCTCCATCTTCATCGAGGCCGACGACCTGACCACGCAACAGACGGCCCTGACAATCGACTTCAACCGGCTGTCCGGTCAAGACGAAATACTCCTGCCATGCCTGCATAATCGGCTCAAAACCTTCCCGCTGATACTGGCTATACAGGCAATCAAGCTGCTCCAACAGGGTGCGGGTAAAGCGCAGCCGCGATACCTTGCCGCCGCTGGCCATAGCCAGAGAGGAAGCCGGATAGCGCAGGTCGTCGGGAAACTGTTCGGCCTGCATGTTGATATTTACACCAACACCAAGAATCAAGTAACGAATCCGTTCCGTTTCGGCATCAAGTTCATTGAGCAGACCAGCCACCTTGCACCCATCGAGCAGCACATCGTTGGGCCATTTGACTGTCGGCGTCAGGCCGGTAATCTCAGCAATGGCCCAAGCCACAGCAGCCGCCGACAGAAAGGTCAGTTGCGGAGCATGTCGGGGTGCGATGGGAGGCCGCAGAATAATCGACGCATAGAGATTAACCCCGGCAGGAGACGTCCAGCGCCTCCCAAGGCGCCCCTTGCCGGCCTGCTGAGCTTCAGCGATAACAACGGTGCCTTCTACGGCACCGTCCTTGGCCAAGGCATGGGCCCGGTCGTTGGTCGAATCAGTATCGGCGAAATAGACTATATCCTGGCCGACGACTTCCGTCTGCAGGCCGTCCTGGAGTTCGGCCGGAAGCAACAGATCTGGGGATGTGCGCAGCCGATAGCCGCGAGCAGTAACCGCCTCGATTTGATAACCCAAGGTTCGCAGTTGCTCGACATTCTTCCACACCGCAGTGCGGGAAACCCCCAAGGCGCGACTCATCTCGGCGCCGGACACAAAAGCATCGGGCTGCTGACGAAACAACATCAGAATCTGGTCCTGGCGGCTCTGTTGGTTCATAGACCCCAAGGGTGCTCCATCATTGAAACAACATAGAAATATCGACGGCTCGGCTGGAATGAGTCAAGGCGCCGACGGAGATATAATCCACCCCGGTTTCAGCAATAGCCCGCACCTTTTTAAGGGTAACTCCACCGGAAGCCTCGCTCAAAGCCCGCTTATCGATCAACAGCACCGCCTCGCGCATGGTAGCAAGATCCATATTGTCGAGCATGATGATGTCGGCTCCAGCCGCCAAGGCCAATTCGACCTCGGCTAAACCAGTGGTTTCCACCTCGACTCGCAGGGTATGAGGGGCCCGTTGCCGGGACCGCTTAACCGCCGTAGCGATATCCCCAGCCGCAGCAATGTGATTTTCTTTGATCAACACCCCGTCATAGAGGGATGTACGATGATTCCGCCCGCCGCCCATGCGAACCGCGTACTTCTCAAGGCAGCGAAGCCCTGGGGTAGTCTTACGGGTATCGACCACCGCTGCTTCGGTACCCTCTAACTCCTTGACAAACTGTGCCGTATGGGTGGTGATACCGCTCATGCGCTGCATCAGGTTCAGAGCCACCCGTTCCCCCTGAAGCAGTACTTGAGCGTCGCCCTTTAGCCAAGCCAACACCTCGCCACGCTGCACGGCAAAACCGTCTTCACGCAACTTTTCAAAAGCCACCTGCTCATCAAGCAGGGCAAAGACCCGGGCCGCCACATCGATGCCGGACATCACGAAATCCTCTTTGGCCACAAACTCGGCCCGGCTGATGGTGCCCGGCTCGATGGTCGCCAGGGTAGTAACGTCCCCGAGGCCGATATCTTCTTGCAGCGCGTTCTGTATAATGCGATCTATTTCAAACATGCAAAACTCCAGAGTATGATTTTAAAACGCTTATTTATAACATGTAGGGTTGACCAGCCGCAACCGAAAAGCCTAGTAAACACAGCCTATTTTGCCTTTGCAATTTTATCTAGAGTGTTACAAAATCAGGATTGATTTGAAGATAGTTGTCATTCTTTCCCCTAGACCCTTTGCCTTACAAAGGAGCATGCCGTGCTGCGTTCCCATTCTATTTATCTACTGCTCTTGGTTGTTCTGTTGGCCGGTTGTGTCAGCAAAGCCGACTATCAGCGCAAAAGCGATGAAGCTGCTCACCTTGCCACTGCTCGAACCGAATTGGAGCGCGACTACAGCCAACTTTTAGACCAGCAACAGCAGTTAGCCCAGCGGTACGACCAGCGCGGCCTGCAACTGGAGGAAGTCAACAATACCATTAACGACTTACGCCAAGATCAATTGCGCGCAACAACAGATATAGAACGCCTGGAAAAGGTTCTCTCTGAACGCAGCGCTTCCGCTGGGGCTGCCATGAGTGAAATGCGGCAGACAATCGATGGCCTGGAAGAGTTAAAACGGGACTTGACTGCGCAACTGGAAAAAGAACAGCTGGCCCGTCAGGCCCGCATTGCAGCAATGAAAACAACCTATGACCAGCTGGTGGAAAAGATGGAAAATGAGATTGAGCGGGGCGAAATCACCATCTCTGATTTGCAGGGCCAGCTGACCGTCAACCTTGTAGAAAAGCTTTTATTCGATTCGGGCCAAGCCGACCTCAAAACCTCAGGGGCACAGATTTTACAGCGAGTCGGGGACATCCTCAAAGAGGTCGCCGACAAAGAAATCCGAGTCGAAGGTCACACCGACAATATCTCTATCAGTCCCCGTTTGCAGCAGACCTTTGCCAGCAACTGGGAGCTCTCTACAGCCCGTGCGACCAACGTGGTGCACTTTCTGCAAAAACGCAAGGGCATCCCAGGCGCCCGTCTATCTATATGCGGCTACGGCCCCTATCAACCCATTGCGAGTAACGACACCGCAACCGGCCGTGCCCAGAACCGACGGATTCAGATCGTGCTAATCCCCCGGCAACAGACCCCGTAAAACAGCGCTGGTCTTCAACTCCTATGTTCCAGCATAAGCAGATGGGCCACCTCCATGCCGTGTCGAGCCATGTTTCGCACGGCATCAAGCATGGCAAGAAAGATAGGAGCGGCGTGGGGCAGGCAGAGCCCTTCGACCAGTCGGTCTTCGTGGTCAGTGGCAAAATCGATGCATTGTTGACAGAGGCTGGGACCTTTCTCCTGGCGCAAAAATGTTTTCAACACTTCGTTATCGGTCTGTAAGATATCCGCCAGTACCCGCAGCATCTCCAGCTGGCCTTCAAAAAGTTCGTTGGTCTGGGCGATTCCCCTTTGCGAGAAGGGGATGCCCTGCTGGATCTGCTTGCGAAGGACCGGTATCATTTCGCCGATATCCTCGGCCATCAACTGGACATGTGCCAGTACACTCTCTAGCTTCAAACTAAAGTCTCGACCAAGCCCTTGATCCTTGGCCAACTGTTCATCCAGACGACCTGACAGCAAAATGATCTCGTCGTTGACAATCTTCTGATACTGAAGCATCTCTTCCAAGTCGGCTATTTGCTGGCGATTGAACCCACTACTCGCCTTTTCTACCATAATAATCAAATTCGCCACCACACCACTAAACAGCCCGAGTTGCTCATTGACCGATCGCGTTGTCATCATAACTGCCCTCCCGTGAAATGCTCCCGTCTGCTGTTCTAATTCTCTTTTATTCAACAATAACAGGTTATTCCGTGTAGAAAAGCAAGAAGCTTACCCAGCCTGAAAATCTCTAACCGAAACAGCTAGATAATACGTCAAAAATTCTTGCCATTTGTTAAATACAGACCCAATAGGCTAACATTGAGTTTAAACTAACGAATAAGGATAGATT
>MAXT01000340.1 GCA_001751225.1 Desulfuromonadales bacterium C00003107
TTGCGTCTGAAAAGGGGTGATTTATGAGACATGATTTTCTACAGCCTCAACGCCTTGTTAGTGCTTGGTTTCATATTTATTGATTATTGAATTGGCCTTGGATTTAGCCATGTTCCAATAAAATGTTAAGTCTGATGGCTCGATAATTTTAGCCTTGCAATTAGAACCGATACTCTCCCGGCAGATATACTGATTCCCAGGCGTCAGCACATATTCGGACTCGTGAACAAAACACAATGGGATTTGATCAACTGAAGAATAGCCGTTTTTATGATCAATAACCCTCCATTTGAAGTCCGAATCTTCGATTAAAAACCTTTCGGGTTCTGGCTCGATAAATTTAGGTTCCTTGCTTCTCGAAAAATGGGCATAAATAATACTAATAAGTGTACAAAGCAACACCATCCAAACTGGCGCATTAAAACTAAGGTATTGAATCAACGCATCAAGTGTTCCAGTAACGAGAGACACTAAGACAGGTACAGTGATGATAGTAATCATCACTGCTATAAATACATTTTGAATAAAAGAAGATATAAACTTTTTTAATACTTTTATCATTACTCATCTCTGGTTTATATTGGCACTAACGGTTAAATTTAGCGGGCGGCGAGGCAGTTTGCGGCGTTCCGCTGGAATGATTTGTTAAATGCTTATTCTGTAAGATCGAAAGTAACATGACCTTCGCCCGCTCTTGCAATTCGAACTAATTGGTCTGTTGACTTATTACCTTTGATTGTTACATGAGCGCCAGACCTTGCTGCAGCGGTAACTATTTTTACTAGTTGGTCAGTAGATTTGCTGGAGATGATAATGTTGCCGCCTGCTGCAACATTTTAACTAATTGATCTGTTGCTTTACTCATTATGGTTTCTCCTTTAAGCATTTAACAGTAAATGGGCGGCTCCGTATAAGCCGCCGAGGTTTAAGTCTCTATCCGTCTATCACACTAAACAGCAAATATATAAAATTTCGATAACTTACTGTTATTGTAATGGATTCAAGTCGCTGAGCTACATATTACGGCGTCATATACGGACACTCATAAGACGCCCTTTATATATGTTCAAATATGCGTTTCCCTACTTATGAAATCCAAGCTGGACATCATTCGAAACCCATGGCGGTAGAAGGTCATCAAAACGGTTTATCTCATGTTCTCCGGCTACCTCCCCATAAAAACCAACAAATTTACGGCCTCCAATATTCTACGGATGGGCTTATATGTAAAGGGTTTACTGTCCTAAAAGTTGTTTCACACATTATTCGACCGCAAGGGGAACACTTTTCTGGAAATTCTTACGATCCCTGATATCCAAAACACCGTCTAGAATCCAGTTAGATTGATGGAAGGATTTAAGGCAAAAACAAATGGCTGGTTTGGATCAATAACAGGCGGCTGGATTGATACAACAAAACCTGACTACTACAATCAGATTATGCACCCAATGCTAACCAAAAATCTTCTCGTTCATCCGATCAACAACGCTGGCGGTGTGAGCCTCAGAGAGATGAGCATAGCGTTTGACCATCTGCAAAGTTTTGTGTCCCAAAACTTCAGCGATCTCCGCCAGCGTAGCACCGTTCATAGCCAAATAGGAGGCAGCAGTATGGCGCAAATCATGGAAACGAAAATCCTCAATTTTGGCCTCTTTCAAAGCCTTCTCCCAATCATGCCGAAAATCAACGGGCTTTTCTGGATTGTTTCCAGGAAAAACCAAGTGACTATCAATGCGCCTTACCTTGGATAATTCTTGCAACAGCTCATGCGCCAACCCGGTAACTGGTACCGCTCGACGTTCGTCGTTCTTGGTTTCATGCAACACAACCCGGCGGCGTATGAAATCCACATCCTTCCAAGTGAGGCCCAATATTTCACCCTGGCGCATACCGGAGGATATGGCCAACACCACAATCGGATAAAGCAATCGGCTTCGGCTCTTATGACAGGCGTCCAGAAGCCTTTCCCGCTCCTCTTGGTCGAGAAAGCGGACCCTACCCCTTGGTTCCTTGGGCTTCTTGACCTTGGCCATTGGACTTACTTCCAACCACTCCCATTCATTGACTGCCAAATTGAACACGACTGACAGAGCCGCCATGTAGCGAACCACGGTTGCTGGGCTACGCTGGGTTCCGCGATAGGTCGTTCCATTGAGTAGTTGATCGCGACATTCTGCTATCAAAGCTGGCGTTACTTCGGCCAGCGCATAGGGACCAAGGGCTTCTTTCCACCATTCCAGCAAGGATTTCTGCTTCTGCTGGCCTTTCTTCCGGTGAGGCAGCACATCCCTTAGGTACCGATCGATCATTTCTCCTAGAGTATGTTTCTTAGCCTCAGCAGTTTTAAAATGTCGGCCTTCCCGAATCGCCGATTCGGTCTGCTGCGCCCACTTCTTGGCGTCGGTCTTCCGATCAAAGGTAGCACTCTGGGCCGGATAACCCTTAAGACGTACCAAAACCCGGAA
>MAXT01000341.1 GCA_001751225.1 Desulfuromonadales bacterium C00003107
CCGCCAGCAACTACCCGGAGGAGGAAACACCGCCAAATGATTATTGAAAGTGGCCTGTTCAGGCACACTCACTTGACTTTTGCCGCGGGAATGAGCAAGCTGCTGGCTGCTAAAGGCCCCGTAACCAAATACATTGCAACCCAAAACTCGGCGAATACGAGGGATCTGTGAACCACAGTGCCATAGCTATTACGGATCGGGCAGAAACAGAACCAGACTGTCTGGACCTGTACGATGAACAGGACCGGCAGATGATGAAGCTGTCTTCGGCTGCCAAAGCCAGGGGTGTTGACCGGGTGGAAGAGATTTTGCGTTTTGCCACGACAGCTAGCTGGACAAAAATCGGCATTGCCCATTGCGTCGCCGTGACCAAAGAAGCTGCCAATCTGGAACAACGCTTGGGGCAAAACCTCGAGGTGACCCGAGTCGACTGCAAGGTTTGCCGCATACCCGCTGCCGACCTGGTGCCAGGTGATCGCGGGACCTCCTGCAATCCCATCGGCCAGGCCGCCCTGCTGGCCGAAGCGGACACCGAACTCAACATTGCCATGGGCCTGTGTCTCGGCCACGACCTGCTATTTGCCAAACATTCCAGAGCTCCGGTAACAACCCTGGTGGTCAAAGACCGGGCGCATGGACACAATCCCATCGCCGCACTAAAGTAAGATCTTATCTCAAACGATCGGCCCTGTTGCTGTATGAAGCACGGGGCCGACCGTTCTATTTATGTCATGCATATTTTTCAGGAGAACACAATGAAAGCCTGGCACAGCTTCACCCTTGTCATGCTGTTGGCTACTATGGCTGCAAGCAGCGCTCAGGCCGATACCCACGGCGTTAAACGTTTCTCTTGCATCGAAATGCGCTGGCTGATTCCTGACGGTAGCGAGACGGTCAACATCGAATTCAGCAAGGACCAAGAGTCCTTTGCCCGACTAACCCTCAGCCCGCAGCAAAGCTTTCGCCAGTTTAATTTTTCCACCGATGCCATTCTCGCTGAAGGACGCATGCGCCTGCACATCGATGAACAAAGCAATAAGGGCATTCTCAAACTCGACAGCTTTAGTTACCGCTGCTATGGCCCGGTGGAACAGGCCTTTTCCGGCCCCCTGATGGAATTCGATCTGCCACCTAAACCGTAATCACGACTTGTTGCCTTCTGCATAAGAAAAGGCGCCCTATTTGCCAAACAACCCTTTGAGTTTCTCCTTCGCCGCTTCGACCTCGCCGGTCGCCTTTTCTCCTGCTTGTTCCACAGCCTGCTGGCCAAACTGCTCGGCGCCGCCCTGCAGACTTTGCAGACCCTTGGTGAGCACACCGCTCACATCGGGAGAGGAAATCTTGCCGTATAGAGCGGCAAAAATTTCACGGGCCGCTTCGTCCGGTGAAACACCGCTCTTCTTGTTACCGATATTTTTCAGCTGAATATCGGGCAGCGCGGCACTGATGTCCTGACCGGCGAGTCCCTTCACAGCCAGATGCACCTGACCGCCACGAATCACCAGTTCACGGATCAGCAGTTTTTTGCTGCTTTCCCCACTGTCGGCGGACGCCGTAGAACTACCACCAGTTGCGCCCTTAGCAATATTTCTTTGTAGCGCCTTGAAATTATCGCTGCCGGCGCCCTTTTCGTAATAGATGTCCGGCCCGACCACTTCGATGCGTTCGATAATGATCGTATCGCTAGTCAGGGACTTTTCATCGACATCGACATAGATCGATTTAACGGCCACGGCATGGGGTGAATTAAAACCCTGCGGGTTGCCGAGCAGAAATTTCTGCAAGATGACCTGCCCGGACAGCAGGGAAACATCGACATCTCCCAGGCTCAGTTCGGTGCCGGTAATCTTCGGCCCCTGAGTATTGACGGCTTTTTTGATGATCGGTCCGAGATTGGACAGACCGAAAATCACCACCACTAAAGCCAAAATGGCTACCGTAGCAACAAACAACCACAGTTTTTTCATCATAGAGAATCTCCTTGTCGATACTGAAGGCGGACCGCCGTTGTGGCTGCCCGCAGGTAGTTGATCTCGGCCTGCCGCCTTCACTAAAGAGCGTCAGACCCAAGATGATAGTGTTTGAGCAAGTCAAGCATAGTCAGGTCACCGATCAAATGCCGCTCTTGGTCAAGCACAGCAATTTCCTTGACCCCGGCCTTGATCATGCGGCGAACCACTGCACCCACCTTATCCTCTTTGAAAGCGTAAATCAATTGACGGTTCATAATGTCTTCAGCAACCTGGGAGGTGATCATCGGAATCAGCACCCGGCTGTGCACCGATGGCTCGAAGCCGTGGGCAAATAGATGGCGGATAAGCACCCCCAGGGAAATGGTCCCCGTACAGCGTCCCTGGTCATCGACGACGTAGATCAGCCGGGTATGGGGAAATTTGACCATGGTCTGCAATACTCCGGCGATGGTTTCCCCTTCGGCTACCAAAGGCAACGGCCGCTCGTCGATGGTCGTCAGCAATTCAGCGATGGTCATGGGTCACTCCTCTATCCCTTCCCCCGCCCGCAACAGGGCGTATTTGACCAGGGGCGGCGCAATCAGTTCGTTAATGATCACCGAGCCCAGCACGGCGTTGAGCATAACCTCGTACAGTTGTGAATTACCCGGCGGCTGGGCCACGAGGATCAATCCGACCGTGACCCCGGCCTTGGGCAGCAGACCATAGCCGAGGTATTTACGTACCACCTGCGGCGCCCCGGCCAGGCCGGCGCCGAACTTGGTGCCGAGGAGTTTGCCGGAGAAGCGAGCCAGAACGATAAGCACCGCCAGCGGCCCAGCCAGCTTGATGACCTGCAGGTCGAAATGGGCACCGGCCAGGGTAAAGAACAGGGCGAAGATCGGTTCCTCGATACTCTCGATGGCTTGGAAAAGGCTTTCGCCATCCTTGAACCGGTTGGCAGACCAGAAGCCCACCATCATGGTGGCCAGCAGGGGCGAGAGCCGCAACTGTCCGGCGATACCGCTAACCAGCAGCAGACCGCCCAGGATTACCACCAGCAGCGATTCTTTTCTTTTCACCGCGCCGGCCAGGGTGGTCAGCAAAAAACCGCCCAAAGCTCCCCATAGTACGGCAGCGAGGATCATCAAGCTCGGCAATACCAGGCCCCGGTAACAGGAAAAGGCATCCAGCTCGATGGCGGCCGCGCCCAGGCTGCTGGCGAAGGCAAACAGGATGATGGCCGTGGCATCGTCCAGGGCCACCACTCCCAGCAGAGTGGTGGTCAGAGGACCGCGCGCCCGGTATTCATGGACGATGGCCAGCACCGCCGCCGGCGCCGTGGCCGCGGAGACCGCCCCGACTATCAGCGCCATCGGCAGGTAGCCGCTGATGAAGAACTCCCGGCTGAAGCCGGCCCCCAACAGCCAGGGACCGAGGGCTGCCAGCAAGCCGAAGGTGAACAGGCAGGCGCAAAGGGCCTGGCTGAAATTGATCCAGAGAATGCTTTTGCCGAGCTGCCGGAGCTTGGAGAGCTTGAGGCTGCCGCCGATGGCGAA
>MAXT01000342.1 GCA_001751225.1 Desulfuromonadales bacterium C00003107
GCCTATCGCAGCGAAGTCAAGATCGACGTCGATGGAAAAGCCGAATTCAAAGCACCAGATCCAGTGGCCGGTTTCTTCCCCAATACCGACGCTGAAACCTCCCTCACCCTGCCCGCCCAGTTCACGGCTGCCCTGGCTTACGAGTTTTCTCCAGCATGGACCATCGAAACAGGCGTTCGCTGGGAAGACTGGTCGTCCTTTGACGAACTGAAGATCGACCTCGACCAGGCCGTAGCCGGTCAAACTTCTATGACCTATCCTCGCGATTGGGACGACACCTGGGCCTTTAACATCGGCACCAAATACCGCCTCAATGACCGTGTTGCCCTCATGGCTGGCTATCTATATGGTGACAACCCGGTCCCTGACAGCACCTTTGAGCCGGCCATCCCCGACTCGGACACACACCTATTCACCGTCGGCAGCGAGCTAACCTTCGACCAATTAAAGGTGACACTGGCTTACGGCTTTCAACTCCAGGACGACCGCGACAAAAAAACTAACCAATACACGGCAGCCGATGGCTCTGTTGCCAATGGCAGCTACGAAAACTATATTCACCTGGCGGCCATCAGCCTGAGCTACGCATTCTAAACTCCCCTTACAAAAGTTGATAAACAAAAACCCCGGCCAGAGACTTTGTCTAGCCGGGGTTTTTGTTTGATCTCAAGCCAATTGCACCAGTCGCTAGGCCGCCACAAGAGACTGGAGGGCCAAAACCATATCCGGAACATCCTGATCGGCAACAGTACGTGGATCGAGTAGATAGTCACCCTGGTAAATCCTGCCGATAATCGGAAGAACCCTCGTCCGCAGACTCTGCTCCAACTGCTGGGAAGAAAGTCCATCGACAGAGATGGAAATCAGGGTCGTGGGAAGTTCCAACAAAGGAAAGGTACCGCCACCTACCTGCGAAAAACCTTTCAAAGTCTTCAAAGATACTCCGGCCGGAAGTCCTCGCCGCATGCGCCGCACGATGGCTTTGGCACGGGTCGCTAATTCTTCAGCGGACAGGGTCATCATTCGCAAGGAAGGAATTTGCTGCAAAGCCTGTTGTTCGTCCCGATACAGGCGCAGAGTCCCTTCCAAAGTGGCCAGGGTGACTTTGTCCAAACGCAGCGCCCGTAACAGGGGATGTTTTTTCATAGGCTCAAGACAGCTACGTTTACCGACGATGATTCCGGCCTGTGGTCCGCCCAAAAGCTTGTCACCACTGAAGGTGACCAAATCCGCCCCCGCTTCAAGATATTTACCGACCGTCGTTTCGCCTTGAAGGCCGTAGGCCGATAGATTGATAAGAGTGCCGCTTCCTGCGTCTACCATAACCGGCAGAGAAGACTCGCGGCTGACACTGACAAGTTCCTCGGTGGAAACCTCGGCGGTAAAACCGACCACTGCGAAATTACTGGTATGCACCTTGAGCAGCAGGGCTGTTTCGCCCGTAATAGCCGCGCGGTAGTCTCGAGGGTGGGTCCGGTTGGTGGCGCCGATTTCCCGCAATAAATCCAAGGGACTGATACCAGACATTTGATCGCAATAAAGAAGATCCGGCAGCACGACACAAAGAGTTGCTGATTGTGACTCTCTATTGTCTCTGCCTTCGACCACACAACGGCATAGGGGATCCGCCCCCAGGTCTATGCTCAACCGCTATTATAGGCCGCCAGAGCGGCCTCATTGCATAACCTCGCCACTAATTGTCAATAAAGGAAAGAACAGACAAAGGGACAGACCTATTGACAAAACCGATAGCAGGGCTCCAAAGGATTAATAATTACAATTAGACATAAGTGGTTGCATTTGTTAGTTTTCCCCTCGCACACTTCTTTTTTTCGATGGAGGAACATATGAAAAAGTTATCGTTTATCAGTCTGGCACTGATTATTTCTGCTCTGCTGACCTGCTCACCAGCCTTTTCAGATAGCTTGGCCCCATTTAAAGGCGAAAAGGGGATGCTAAAAATTTCCGGGGGCACAGCGCACATCCCCGTGATGAAGGAAGCCGCACAACAAATCATGATGGCGAACCCCGAGATTCAGATCAGCATCGCCGGGGGCGGCTCAGGCGTCGGCATCAAGCAGGTCGGTGAAGGTCTGGTTAACATCGGCAACAGCGGCCGCAAAGCCACCGATGAAGAAATCGATCGCTTTCAACTCAAACTATACAAATGGGCCATCGACGGAGTCGGACCGGTGGTCAATCCGAAGAACACAGTAAGGGCGCTGACCCAAACCCAGATGATCGACATTTTCTCCGGCAAACTGGACAATTGGAAGCAGCTGGGCGGTGCCGACCGAAACATCAATATCTATACCCGCGATGAAGCCAGCGGCACCCGCGCTGTCTTTTGGAAAAAGGGCCTGAACAAGGCACAGATCAGTTCCGGCGCCCATGTTGTTGTCTCCAACGGTGCGATGAAATCAGCCATTGCCCAGGATCCCTATGGTATTGGCTATGTATCCGTAGGCCATATCGATGAGATGGTGGCCCCGGTTGCCCTGGACGGCGTGGTACCGACCATTCAAACCATTCAAGACGGAACCTACAAAGTTGCCCGCGGCCTGTACAGCAACACCAAGGGTGAGCCGACCGGCCTGACCAAAAAATTCATCGACTTTCTCTATACGGCTGAAGGTAAAGTGATCATTGAAAAGCGCGGGTTCATCCCCGCCCAATGAAAAGATATAGAGAGCTGATTGCGGAAAGGGCTTTTCTCCTTTCCGCACTAGCTAGCTCTGCAATAACTGTAGCGATTCTGGCATTCATGGTGTTTATGGGCCTTCCCCTGCTGAAACAGGGGGGGCTCTACCAGCTTCTGTTTAAACCATGGGCGCCCTTCCAAGGATCTTTCGGCATCTACCCGATGATCATGGGCACCGGTGCCATCTCCCTGCTGAGCCTGTTGTTTGCCTTCCCGCTAAGTCTCGGCTGCTCCTTTCTGATCGGTTCCATCGCTCCGCAATCTGTCAGCAAATGGTTCCGGCGTCTAATCGAACTAATGACTGGAATTCCCACAGTCATCTACGGCTTTGTGGGAGTATTTCTCCTTGTCCCCATCGTCCGCGAGCTGTTTGGAAGCGGCTCGGGCCTGTGCATTCTTACTGCGGCCCTGGTGCTGGGCATCATGATCTCCCCCACCATGACCCTGTTTTTCTGCGATAGTTTTGACCGGATTCCCAAAGCCCACCTGGATGCCGCCGATGCCTTGGGCGCAAGCCCCGTGCAAAAGCTGCTCTATGTCATTCTCCCTGCCGCCAAACAGGGCATGCTCAACGGTGTCATCCTCTCATTGGGACGAGCCGTGGGCGACACACTCATTGCCCTTATGCTGGCGGGTAATTCGGTGCGGGTTGCCGAATCTGTCTTGGAGCCGGCCAGAACCCTTACCGCTCATATCGCCTTGGTCATCGCGGCGGATTATGAAAGCCCCGAGTTCCGATCCATTTTCGCCTGCGGGGTGGTGCTCTACCTGTTCACCATGGCAGTGACCTTTCTGGTTCGCTACCTGAGCTTCAGCAAGGACCAAACGGTTTGAAATACCGCAGCCTCGAGCGCCTGACCATCATATTTTCCTGGCTAGCCGGATTACTGCTTCTGTCCGCGGTCAGCCTGCTGCTCGGCTACCTGTTTATCAAAGGCTATAAGTCCGTCAACCTCACCTTGATCTTCGGTGAAGCATCCCCCTTACGGGCAATTCTTCTCCAAGAAAGGGTTTTTAACGGCCTTTTCCCGGCCATTGTCGGCACCCTGGCCCTGGTTCTGCTATCCGTTTTCTGGGCCATCCCCATCGGCATGGCTACGGGCATCTATCTTGCCGAATATGCCAGCCTTCGAACCAAACGAGTGCTTGATGCCTTTTTCGACGTTTTATCCGGCATCCCCTCCATTGTGATCGGGCTGTTCGGGTTTGCCTTTGCCGTATTTCTGCATAAACACTATTCCGACCGCATCGGCCCCTGTCTGCTCATATCGAGTATCGCCCTCTCTTTCCTGGTCCTGCCCTATATCATTCGCACGACCCAAGCGTCCCTCGAAGGCATCCCACGGGAGACCCGCCTGACTGCCCTGGCGCTGGGGGCCACAAAGTTTCAAAACATTTTCCTGGTCCTGATCCCCAAATCCCTGGCGGGAATCATGAGCGGGATTATCCTCGCCATCGGTCGCTGCGCCGAAGATACCGCCGTCATCATGCTGACCGGAGCCGTAGCTTCCACCGGTCTGCCTCGATCGCTTTTCGCTCAGTACGAGGCACTGCCCTTTTACATTTATTATATTTCGTCCCAATATGCCGACCGTGCCGAACTGATGCAGGGATACGGAGCGTCCATTATTCTTCTTCTGTTGTGTGCCATCCTGTTTTCGGTGGCCTACGGCATTCGTAAGGGCCTGACCC
This sequence comes from Desulfuromonadales bacterium C00003107, assembly GCA_001751225.1. Taxonomy (GTDB): domain Bacteria; phylum Desulfobacterota; class Desulfuromonadia; order Desulfuromonadales; family Syntrophotaleaceae; genus Syntrophotalea_A. Next base: position 4,394 of record MAXT01000342.1, read on the forward strand.
ACTTCGCCCTTTACAGACCATGAGCCTGCTATGATCCCAGACATTAAGATACGCGTTACCGACCTGATTTTCTCCTACCGGGACCGGACCATTCTCCAAGACGTCAGCGTAGATTTTACTGAGAATACGATTACCGCCCTCACCGGATCTTCCGGGGCCGGCAAATCCACCTTTCTTATGACGCTGAATCGCCTGTGGGAAAACATCTCGAATGCTCAGATGAAGGGCACGGTAGAAATCAAGCTTCAGGACAAATTTCAAGATATCTACGCCCCCGATCTGGCCGTGACCGAATTGCGTAAAATGGTGGCCATGGTTTTTCAGGTGCCCAACCCACTGCCCATGAGCATTCGCAAGAATGTTGCCTTTCCTCTCAAACTCAGTGGCGAAAGAAGTCGGGGATTGGTTGACGAAAAGATTGAGCAAGCCCTTAAAATGGCCAATTTGTGGGATGAAGTAAAAGACCGCCTGAACGAAGATGCTCGCAACCTCTCCGGAGGGCAGCAACAACGACTCTGCATCGCACGGGCCTTAGTTCTAGAACCCGAAGTGTTACTTCTGGATGAACCCACATCGTCGCTGGACCAGGCTTCTACGGCGGTTATCGAAGACCTGCTCCTAAAACTGAAAGATCGCCTGACCATCCTGATTGTTTCCCATCATCCAGAGCAGGTTAAACGGATTGCGGACAAGATCATCCAGTTTGGCGATAGCGGGATTGTTGCAACAGACTGAATACTATCGGAGCAGATAAACAATAAAGGCCCCTCCTGAAAAATTGGAGGGGCCTTTTGATATCTTGGGTGTAGTGATTTATCGGATATATGGGGAGCGTACCTTTTGTCCTGCCAGACATTAGTCAACAGCAGACTTGACCCCTTTTTTGTTCACAAAGAGGCTTTGTTCATCGGGATTAAATGGTCCTGGGATAATGTGCTTCTGTCAATAGGCTCACCACAGAAACAGCATTGATGATTGAAGTAGGTGAGCAATTTGTCCTTTTGCGCAACCTTCGGGCCGAATGGTTCGTAGCCTCTGGCTTCGTCGTAAAACTTACCGACGTCTTGCAAGAGGATTCTTATTGCACTGTTGGAAATGTCAGATTTGCTTCTGGCCATATTTTTTCCTTAACCTAAAGATAAATTGAGTGGCATGCGGTCCAGGTCTCTTGTGTAGTTCGTCTCGCGGAAAGCATCCTCGCGTCAACCGACCGATTCCAGTAATTGGTTGAACGAAGCCGCTGTCGCGGCGGAAAAAACAAGCTCCCAATCACTATCAATCTCGCAGTCAGGGTGTAACTTCTTGGAATGGTCCAATACCGGACCCCATTCTGACGGAAGGAGTTTGCCATGAATTCATCCGAACAATCCCGCTTTGACGATCTGTACCAACGCCATCTGCGCATGCTGAAACTGCAGGGCAAGAGTGACAAGACCATCGATGTTTACGCCCGCGCGGTTCGTCGGGTTACCAAGCATTTCGATTGCTGTCCCGATCTGCTGAGTCCCGATCAATTGGAGATCTACTTTGGCCAGCTGGTTGAATCCCATTCCTGGAGTACGGTCAAAGTAGACC
>MAXT01000343.1 GCA_001751225.1 Desulfuromonadales bacterium C00003107
GCCGTGGGTTGGACGCAGCATTCCCGTCAGGTAAGGGGAGGCCAGATCCCCCAGGGTAGTAATATTTTGAGTGGCCAGTAAGTCTGAAGATTTTGGGGGCTGCCCCCGTAGGATATCGCTCAGTGCTGCAACCAGCTTATGTTCCCCTTCTCCAGTCAGAATAAAATCAAGGTCCTCGATCTTTTCAAGAGAACGGGGGTTAGCTGTGACTTCCGGGCCACCAACAAACAGAATGAGCTTCGGGTTTGCGGTTTTCAGGTGGCGGGCGATATCCAGAGCCAAGTCACGGTTCCAGACCGTCATGGACAAACCAATGGTGTCTGGGGTATGGCTGAGAATCTGTGCCGCACAGTCCATGGCGGACTGTTGCAGGGTGCAATCGACCAGGGTAGTGACAATCTGTTCGCCAAGATCCCGCTCAACAGCAGCTGCAAGCATGGCTGTGCCCAAAGGGACTGCTCTTAAAGAATGATCAATGTGGATGGAAACTAGGGCCAAGTTCATGGTTTTTATCTCGTTGTTTCAAGTGGTTGAGTGTGAAGTCAGGCATGTTATCCGGTTCTCTGATGGCCAGTCAAACGAATAGTATCGAGAATTGTTTCATGCCTGAAGCTGTTATACTTAATTGAAAGCTGGAAGAGACAAATAAGGAGGCTAGATACTCTGGCTTGTATGGATCACAGAAATCCAGTATTGTAATTAAAACAAAGTGTTATCGATGCGCAGAAGGTTTCCCCATTTATTATTTTAAGAATGCAATCGGACAGGTTGAAAAGGCGTTTTGCTTTTGGGTTTGATTCATAATCATCAACTCAATGGAGAGGATGATGTCTCTGTTTAAGAAGATACGCCGTCATGCTGCTGTAGCAAGAGGTGATTTCGGTGCTATGTTTGGCGATGTGGAAATACCGCCGCTGCCTGCAGCGGTCAGTCGCTTGGTAGCCGAAGTTAATAGTGCCGAACCTGATGTTGAGCGGTTGGCAAAACTGCTTTCATCGTCCCCCGGACTAGCTGCCAAGGTTATCAAAACCGTCAATAGCTCTTTTTACGGTTTACGGGTGCCTGTGGACAACGTCAAACGAGCGGTAACCCTAATGGGCCTTGAGCAGGTGCGGACTCTGTCCCTGGCCTTTGCCACCTTGGATGCCCTACCGATACCGGCAACGGAGTATTTCAATCACGATATTTTTTGGACCGATTCTCTGTTTCGGGCAACCATGGCCCGTACCCTGGCACGTAAAAGTCTTCCCGACCAGTTGGAACAGGTCTTTACCGTTTCGTTACTTGCGGATTTGGCCATTCCTGTGTTGCTCGATAGCTGGTCTGATTATTATCTTCCGGTGTTTGCTGAACGAATGTCCTCTGGTAGGCGTCTGGCAGATATCGAACGAGATCATTTCAACTGGGATCACGCTCAGGCCGGTGCCTGGATACTACAAGGCTGGGGGTTCCCTGATGAATTGGTTTGTTGCCTTGCTTGTCACACCCTGAATAGGGAAGAACTGATTGAGGAAGGTCTCGACGATTCTCCCGTGGTGCCCGTTGCTGTTGCGTCACTGTTGCCCAGCATCAGTAAAGCCAAACATGAAAACCTACAACCCTTTTTCCTTGCAGTTCAAACATGGCTTGGCTTTGAAGATCAGGAGCTTGCCGGTGTTCTGGAGGAGGTGCGCCTCGCTATGGCCGATGTGTTCAATCTGTTCAAATTGCCTGATCACGTAGCCACCGATTGCCTCGACCTGATGACTGAGGTCGTCGCTGGCCGGCCTGAAAGGGAGGATACATGAACCATGCTCGGCGACCCGTTCCACAACAGAGTTTTCTCTTTCGCTTGGTAGCCTTTTTCTCCCGTCATCAGCTCAGCTACTTATTGCGCAATAGCAGGCATAGTCGCCTTCTGCAACTCCTATTCGTTTTTGTTGCTGGTGCTACGGCTCTCGGGATTATTTCGATACTGGCCTTTATGACTAACCTGCCACTTCTTTTCCCGCAATTAGGGCCATCGGCATTCATCTTATTTTACACTCCTATGTCCGAACAGGCCTGCCCCCGAAACGTCCTGTTGTCTCATCTGTTGGGTGTTGGCATCGGCCTGCTCTCGCTGTGGTTATGTGCCCAGGCTTTTCCTGATGTTCATTTGACGGACAGTTCGGTGCTTAGCTGGCAGAGGGAAATCGTTGTAGCTTCTTCCATGGGCCTGGCCTGTCTTTTGATGGTCATTTTTAAATGTGTCCATCCCCCGGCGGCTGCTTCGGCATTGATCGCGTCCCTTGGATACCTGGAGGGCCCGGAACATGTGCTTGGTATCGCCGCAGCCGTGGTCTTATTGTTGCTTGCGGCTCTGTTCTTTAACCGGATTATCGGTGGGCTGCCTTATCCACTATGGAAATTTGATTCTAAGGTTGCCCGACATTTTGGTGAGATGGCTGGAATTCCCGCCAACGAAATTACTTTTTGGCGCCAGGCTGCTATGAAGACTTTCCAAAGCCGTCGTTCATGAGGCTTGCCTTGTTTCAATCTCTAGCTGGCCTCTCCTTATAGGCCAGTTTTCCAATGTTTGCTATGCTTTGGTGAGGTAGTAGATAGTTTTTATTTGAGGAATTACTTGCGGTTCTTAACATCCTGATGGTCGTCGGGAGTGAAATGTAATGAAAATACAGGTGCAGACCGGTGTCAATCTCAGGGCGCAATTGGCTGAGCAACTAGACCTTGTTTCGGCCCTGCTTGACCAGGAAACGACCCGCGACACCCTGCGCCGGCTGAAGCAATTGATCAAGGCTTTCAAAGATCATGCT
>MAXT01000344.1 GCA_001751225.1 Desulfuromonadales bacterium C00003107
CTCGGTGCCGGCATGCTGTCGGCGGCCGGAATGACCGGCGGGTTACTGCATATCGCCATGCATGCCTTCGGCAAGATTACGCTGTTTTTCTGTGCCGGGGCCATTTACGTGGCTAGCCAAAAGAAGTACATCAGTGAAATGGATGGCCTAGGTCGGCGTATGCCTCTGACTTACACGGCCTTTCTGCTCGGCTCCTTGTCTATTATCGGTATGCCGCCACTCGGGGGTTTTATCAGTAAATGGCATCTGCTGCTTGGTGCCATCGAATCCCAGCAGATGGTGTTGCTGGTGGTCTTGCTGGGCAGTTCGTTGCTTAATGCCGCTTATTTCTTCCCCATCATTTACCGTGGATTCTTTGTTCGTCCCGCCGAGGGTCAGGATCTCTCTGGTATTCAGGAGGCACCACTGTGCTGCCTGATTCCTTTATTGTCCACTGCGGCCGTGTCGTTGGTACTGTTTTTCTTTCCTGATGTTTTGCTGCAGTTGGTACGGCAGGCTCTGGCTCTCTAGCTCAATGAAGGAACGGCCATGTCTCAATCGTTAAATAAATCGCCATCTCTGTTGGGCAAGATCCTTGGAGGCGGGTTCGTTCTTTTGCTGCTGGCTTTGCTGGGTCTGGAACTGCTGGTTCATAAGCACGTCACCTTTTCGATGGAAGAATGGTTCGGTTTTTATCCGGCCTGTGGTCTGTTGGCCGCGTTGCTGCTGGTTCTGGCCGCCAACTATTTGCTGCGGCCGCTGGTAAAGCGGGACGAGGATTATTATGATCGCTAGTGTTGTGTTCCCGCCGGCGCTGATTTTTGTATTAGGTGCTCTGCTGACGGTTTTGCTGCGAGGCCGGGCGATGAAAATAGCTGCCCTGCTGGTGCCGGTGGTTAGTTTTGCTCTGTTGTGGTCCACGGCGGACGGCAGTTATGGCCAGATCTCCTTCATTGGCCTTGACTTGGTCCTGACCCGTATTGATCCGCTAGCACGCATTTTCGGATATATATTTCAGCTCATCACCCTGCTCGGCCTGGTTTTTTCCTTTCATCACAACGAACGCAGTCATTACGGTATCGCCCTGCTCTATGCCGCTGCCGCGCAGGGGGTGACTTTTGCCGGCGATCTGTTCAGTCTATTTCTGTTCTGGGAGGTGCTGACCGTTGCCGCTACCTTCCTGATTGCTGCTGCTGCAACTGAACGGGCGCGGGGCGCAGCGCTTCGCTATCTGCTGGTGCATATCGCTGGCGGTCTCTGTCTGTTGACCGGTATTTTGCTTCACTATGCCGCTAGCGGCAGCATCGCCTTTAATGCCATCGATTGGGCTACGCCGGGGACGATCTTTATTTTTCTAGGATTCGGACTCAATTGCGCCTGGCCCCTGCTGCATACCTGGCTGGTCGATGCTTACCCCGAGGCGCCTATTGCCGGCACGGTCTTTCTCAGCGCTTTTACCACCAAGAGCGCCGTTTATGTGCTGGCCCGAGGGTTTGCCGGTACCGAGGCGCTGATCTGGGTTGGTGTCGCTATGGCCGTCTTTCCTGTCTTTTATGCTCTGCTTGAAGATAATCTGCGGCGCGTGTTGTCCTACAGTCTGATCAGCCAGGTTGGTTATATGGTGGTTGGTATCGGCATTGGTAGCCAGATGGCCATCAACGGCGCCGTCTGTCACGCCTATGCCCATATCCTTTACAAGAGCCTGTTGTTCATGGCTATGGGGGCCGTCATGTACCGAACCGGCAGTTGCCAGGCCAGCGAGCTGGGTGGTCTGCGCCGGACCATGCCCCTGACCGCTTGTTGCTGCCTGATTGGCTCTGCGGCTATTTCTGCAGTGCCTCTGTTTAGCGGTTTCGTCACCAAATCGATGATTATGGATGCGGTAGCCCACGAGCATCTGCAGATCGTCTGGTTGGTGTTGCTGGCCGCATCGGCGGGTACTTTTCTCTATGCTGGCATTAAGATCCCATATTTTGCCTTCTTCGGTCGTGATAGTGGCTTGCGGCCCTCGGAGGCGCCGCGCCATATGCTGCTGGCCATGGCTGGAGCCGCCTTTATGTGTGTGCTGCTCGGCGTTTATCCCGACTTTCTGGCCGGCCTCATGCCCTATCGCCTGCCCCTGCATCCCTACACCGCCGC
>MAXT01000345.1 GCA_001751225.1 Desulfuromonadales bacterium C00003107
GCTTCTTCCTGTACAAGGACTTCCGGCGGCACCACCTGAGTGGGCCTAGCCGTAGGACGGCCCGAGCTAGGACGGCCCGAGCTAGGACGGCCCGAGCTAGGACGGGCAGAACCTGGACGGGCAGAACCTGGACGGGCAGAGCCTGGACGGGGCCGAGCAGCTGCGGTTCTTTTGGGCGGAGCCAATTGAGAAAGTTCTACGCGACCCAGTATTTTAGCCTGGGACGCAGTAGCCTCCCGCACCTCGGGAGCGGGCGTTTCTGTTTTAGCTGTTGGCTGTGGAACTTCCACGGCCGGCTCTTTATCTTCGGCATCACCTTGGGCATTAACCGAAGCGTCAGAAGCCGCTTCAACTGGGGCAGGCTCCTCGGCAACAGGCTCTTGCGAAGCTCCTGCGTCTACAGGCTCCTCGGCGGGAGCTGGCTCAGCCATGGGCGCGGCAGTATCTTTATCCGGACCAGCGGACTCAGGAATTGCGGCGATGGGCTCGTCTGCTGGTGGCGCAGCGATAGGAACTTCCTTGCGACGGCGTCGAATGATGCCGGGATTAATCCGCTGCTCCTCAACCTTTTGTTCAACGGCCTCCGGGGCCGAAGACTCTACAGCAGCCTCGCCACCGTCAAAAAGAGCAAGGGACGCTGAATCCAGAACGCTCAAGTGGTTCTTGGCTTCGATTCCAGCACCCTTAAGGCGCTCCAGCAGCACTTTGTTATCTAATCCCAATTTTTGAGCTAATTCGTAAACTCGCATTTTGTCAACCATCAGGCCTCTCCCGCAATCTGCTTGTATCTTAAGATTTCATTATTTATTGTCTCCGCAAGCGGGCCAGAACGCAGCGCGACAACGCTTCGCTCCCCCTTGCCCATCAACTGTCCCATATAACCCTTGTCAAATATGACATGGCAGGGGACCCCACGATTTTCGGCTATCGACACCACCTTGCTGGCAATGGTTGGCGACAGATCTTCACTGAGCAACACAACGGATAGTTCTGAATCTCGCCCTAACTCAGTCATAACCAGACGACTGCCGGACCGAACGATTCCCGATTTTCGAGCCATCCCAACCAGATTGGCCACACGCTGCCTAACCTGGTTAACCAGGGATTCTTTCAGGGCCTCGTACGTCGGCGGCACGCAGCACCCCGTGAAAATGCGTTCAAACTGTTTGCGCTTGACCGCTGTTTCCAGGCAAGAGACTTCACAACAGGTATATCCTCCCCGGCCGGGCAATTTTCGCCCATAGTCAACCAGGACCTCGCCCTGCGGTGAGAGAACATACCGCACCAAAAGTGACTGGTCAAGAACCTTGCGGCAGGCAATGCAACTGCGCTGCGGGCCTTGACAACTTTCTTTACTCAATCCTGACCCCGCCCCTCATCAGCACCTACTTCTTCATTCCCGGCATCTGTCTCGTCTTTCAGCGGGCTAGCGTCTTCAGAGGCTTCCGTATCCAGCTCATCAGTCAAAGGGTCGGTCGATTCGACATCACCGGCCTCGGTCGGCTCTTCCTCAGCCTCCTCGGCTTCCGCGTCCAACTCATCAGTCGAGGAATCGGGCGATTTGACATCGCTGGCCTCGGTCGGCTCTTCCTCAGCCCCCTCGGCTTCCCCTGACTCTTCAACACCCTGCCCGGTTTGCTCGTCAAATTCTTCCATAGCGGCTTCCGCCGCCCGGGTTTCACTCTTAATATCGATATTCCATCCAGTCAGCTTGGCCGCAAGACGAACATTCTGCCCTTTTTTACCAATGGCAAGGGAGAGTTGATCGTCTGGCACAATGACTTCGAGGGATTTCATTTCATTGTCGACGTAAATCCGGGTAACCTCAGCAGGAGACAGAGCCGAGCAGGCAAAACGACCAACATCCATAGTCCAAGGTATAATGTCGATCTTTTCTCCGCGCAGTTCGGAGACAACGTTCTGTACCCGCGAACCGCGCATACCGACACAGGCTCCAACAGGATCAACATCAGAATCATAGGACGCTACAGCGATCTTGGTGCGACTGCCGGCTTCGCGAGCGACGGCTTTGATCTCGACGATACCCTCTGCGATCTCAGGCACTTCAAAATGAAATAATGCAGCCACCAAGTTGGGATGACTACGGGACAGGATAATCTGCGGTCCCTTAGTCGCCATCTTTACCTCGGAGATATAAACCCGAACTCGATCGCCCTGGCGATAATTTTCCCGAGGCACCTGCTCCCGATGCGGCAATAACCCCTCTGACATACCTAGGTCCACGATGAGATCGCCACGCTCGTAACGACGAACGATGCCATTAACCAGTTCACCAACCCGGTCCTTGAACTCATTGAAGATCTTTTCCCGCTCGGCCTCCCGCACCTTTTGAATAATGACCTGCTTAGCGGTCTGAGCGGCGATACGGCTGAAACTACCGGCATCCATCTTCATACCGAGGGAGTCGCCAGCCTGCACATCAGGGTCAATGCCCCCGGCTTCCTCCAGATCGATTTCCTTGTAGGAATCGAGAACCTCGTCGACCACAGTGACGAACTCAAAGATCTCCACTTCACCCAACTCATCGCTATAGTGGGCTTCAAGGTCACGGGTGTTACGAAACTTTTTATTGGCTGCAGACAAGACCGCAGACTCGAGTGCTTCGACCAAAACTGCACGATCGATACCCTTGTCCTTAACGACCTGATCAATAATGTGATTTAGATTTTCCAACATTTTATCTATATCCCCCTAGTTCTCTTTACTTTGTTCGCGGCCGGGAATAGCGGTCTTAAACCTTAAAACTCAATTTCCAGGTTGGCACGTTCGACATTACTCAAGGGCAACTCAACAATGCCGCCCTTTTTGTCCGTTTGTTCCAGCAGCACCATTCCATCGCGCAATCCAAGCAACTTACCGACAAAGGTCTTGCGTTGCTGTCCCCGCTGATCCGGGTCGCACTTACAGTCCATCTTGATCTTGGCAAGGCGCAGGCGAAAGCGCTCGTAGTCGGCAGGCCGAGTCAACGGCCGATCGATGCCCGGAGAGGAAACCTCTAACCGGTAGGCCGAAGCTATCGGATCCTCAACCTCCAGCAGCACGCTGACTTCGCGGCTAACCTCGGCACAGTTATCAAGAGTGATCCCACCCTCCTTGTCAACAAAGAGACGCAGCACCATATCCTGCTCCTCTCGGCGATATTCGAGAAGAACCAGTTCGAAACCTTTTTCAGCAAGGATTGGCTCAACGAGTTCGGTTATTCTGTCGATAACGGTCCTGCCTGACATAACACTAAGCCCCGAAATAAAAAAAGTGAGCTGCGAGCCCACTTTTTAGTGAACAATAATTATCACTGTTAAGTACCACAAAGATCAGCCTTCTGCAAGAACAATCTCCTTCTGCAAGGATCACCCTAATTGCGATGCGAGCAGCAGTTGCAGGGATTTGAGAACCTGCTCCATTTCGATTCGATCACGTGGGTCACGCCCTGCCTCATTGTAGTACAGATAAAACCGGTACGGAGTCTTGAAGCCGATAATGCCGATAAATGATCGAGCCTGCCCATCAAGAAGATAAGAGGCTTCAACCCTACAGGCCCTTGAAGAGCCGGCGATGGCCGAAGTGGAAATTCGGCTCTCCAAATCCGCCACCCCCTCTTCATTCGCCAGGGCCAGCAAAGCGCCATAAGCAGAGCCTTTCAATTCAGCAAGAGTCGGGTCGGTTTTTCCCTGACGCCGTGAACTAAAGTCTATCATCAGACAGGCACCGCTATGTTCGTTAAACACATATGCTTCGTTAACCGCCAGTCGTTTCCGCGCCAGCAGCAACAGTTGCTCATCGTTGATATTGGGAACAGCGGCAACAACTTCCTGCCGCAAATGATCGGACATCTTTTTCGCAACAAAGGTTGGCGCTTCAGTGCTGAACTGCCAACGAGGACTCGGCAAGGCCATGGCAAGCTGTAGACGTTTGTCGATCTGTAGGCGATGTGTGGGCGTTGGCTTGAGGACCGGAGAACAGCTGCTGGCAGACAGCAGTAAAACAACGGTAAAGAACAACATTCCCTGCATGACAGCTCCCATAATAATTAGACCACTTTACGCATCCCAAGTTAAACACCAGCCACGGAAGTATACAGAGCGCAGGAACCACGGTTGGCCTAGCCCCCTTCACTTTTCCTGCTCAGCAGGCTAACACTTTCTATATGGTGGGTCTGTGGGAAAAAGTCGAAAGGCTGACTCCATTCCAGACAATAATCGTCCTGCAGCAACGGCTGCAGATCTCGCACCAGGGTCGGTGGCTCACAGGAGACATACAGAATATGCCGGGGACGCAATGCCTGCAACTCTTTAATGACGCCAGAAGCGCCGCTTCGAGGCGGATCAAGCATGACCAAATCGAACCCCGAGACGCTTGACAGCTCACTCGCTGCACCGTCAGCCGAAAGATGATGAAAAGTTGTGTTATCTATACCGTTACGCTTGGCATTCTCACGGGCCTTGGTAATAGCCGGGGCAAAATCTTCGACACCGACCACTTCGCCGACCCGGCGTGCAACAGGCAGGGACAGATTGCCCATACCACAGTAAAGATCCAGGACCCGCCTAGCTCTGGATTGCTGAACGGCATCAATAACCGTTTCGGTCATTGCACGATTCTGTTCAAGATTGACCTGTGCAAAGCCGCCCGGTCCGTAGGCTAATGTCAGAGGGGGGGCGCCGACACAAATACATAGCTCTTCCTCCCCGCAGACCGGTTGCGGTTTAGCCTTGCGGCCTAACTGTAAAAACAGAGCGATACCTGCAGCAGAGACGCGAGGCCGAAGGAACTCGGCAACGACCGCGGCCTCCGTGCCGAGATAGTGCAACACGGCCCGAACCTGTCCGTCGTCGCCAATCCCCAGATCTAACTGCGGCATGCGGTGGCTATGGCGGAAACCGTTCAGTGCCTCACGGAAGACCCTGGCTGCCTGATTAAGGCGAGGATGCAGAATAGGGCACTGCTGGTGATCAACCACAACATGACTGCCACGGCGGTAAAATCCCATAACCAATTGCTGGCCAGTCACCTGCAGCTTGAGCTGAGCACGACTTCGGTAATTCCAAGGCTCGCTAGCTGCAACCAGGGGCCGGATCCGCGCCCGAGCAACCCCGGCCTGACGATGGAGAAGATCGGCAAAGATCTTTTCTTTCCAGGCGCTCTGGACTTCATAAGGCAGATGTTGCCACTGGCAGCCTCCACATTGGCCAAATACCGAACAGGCCGGAGGGCAGCGTTTTTCAGAAGGTTGCAGCACCTTCTCCAACCGGGCTTCAGCATAACGTTTTTTTGATTTAATCACGCGGCAGCGCACCCGATCACCGGGAGCTGTCTGCGGGACGAAAATGACCTTGCCGTCGTGATATCCCAGGCCGTTGCCCCCGTAAACCAGGGATTCTATATGCAGATCATCGATAACCAGATTCATGATTGCGGTTCCGTCCCCTTGCGCCGCTCACGCTCCAGCCAGTCGAGACGGCTCCAAAGACCCCGCAAAATGCGAACTTCCCGGTCGTTCAGTCCGGCACGGCCAAAAATACGCCGCAGACTACGCAGGATATGGTCAGGGTTTTGCTCATCTAGAAAACCGATATCACAGAGAGTGCTGCGCATATGTCCATACATACTCTCGAGCACCCTGTTGGTAGCCAATTTTTTGCGGCCCCCGGGTTTAAGCTGAGCGGCTGCCTGCACTTTGCTAATTTCATAAAGACATAGCACTACCGACTGGGCCAGATTCATGGAGGGTAACTGATCGCTGGTCGGTATAGTGATAAGGCGCTGACAAAGGTCAAGCTCGTCGGTGGTAAGCCCCTTATCTTCGCGCCCGAACACCAAGGCCACCCTTCCCTTTTCGGTCCAAGGCAGAAGATAGTCGGCTGCCTGATCGGGATGAAGAAAATCCTCGCGATATTTTCCGAAACGACGCGTGGTCGCTAGGGCCAGATGGCAATCCTGCAAAGCATCTTCGAGACTGGTAAATATGGCGGCCTCTTCCAGCAATCCACCGGCTTTAACCGCCATGCGTCTCGCTTCGTCACATAGATGATCGGCCCGGGGATTGACTAGACGCAAATCATTAAAACCAAAATTCTTCATGGCCCGACAAACCGAACCGATATTCAAAGGTCCCTGAGGCTCGACCAATACAATAGAGATCTTTTCAATGTTCATAAAATAGCTTATCTATCCTTTGCAAGCATATGTACTTAGGTTGTATTTTGAGATTTCCGCAAAACATCTGACAAGAGGTGACCGCAATAATAGCCGCCGTTTCAGTCCGTAAAATACGCGGACCAAGAGGCAAAAGGCTCCTTTTCCGATAATGCTTTAAAACTGTCAGAAACAAAGGACTTTCAACCGGAACAGGCAATTCGACAAACGGTACAAGCGTGGCGGTAGCAGCAGCGACAGAGGTTAGTCGACCACGAAAAAACCGTTCTCCCGCACCTGCCAGAATAATAACCCGCCCACCCTTGATGCTTTCGCAAAAAGTCATGAGATGGTTAAGCAAAAACTTCGGCCTACAAGGCGTAGTGGTTTTTCAGGGGTGAAGGCATACATAGTGTATGTCGAAGTCCTGAAAAAGCGCTGCAACGCCGGAGGACGGACTTTTTGCGACGCCATCACTCTTACCTTCCAAAAAGCCAAGGCCCTGACCGATTCCAACGGCAGGGCCAATTCCTTTTCAAGTGTCGGGATTGTTTCAAGAAGGACCAAGCTGCCAGGTCCTCCTTGGTTAACGCATGGCCACGGCAAAACCAGTCTTCCGGTAACTGGCGTAACGTTGACGTGCGTCACTGGCCAGTTGCTGGTCATATACTTCAGCAAAATCAATTACATGACGAAAGTGACTCATGAATTCAAAGCTACACGGTCTCCCCATGATAAGAATTTCAGCACCATGGGGATTGCACTCGGCAATTTCAATAATAATCGGCTCATCGAGACAATCGACGGCACCGTTATTAAAAGCATGGGGGATAAAGGAGCCCTTGTGCCAAGTCCACATGAAGCGATCTAAAGTCACGGCCTGATTTTTATCATCCACTATGATAAGAATCTTATTCCCATCATTGAAAAACTGTTCAGCCAGTTCACACAGGTGTCTGGCTTTTTCTGGTCGCTTAAGCTTAACGAACTCGACCTGGGTCATGCGCTGTCCCATCAAAAGCAAATCACAAGAATCTATGCAGTCTTAAAAGTAAAACCGCGGTCGAGAGCCAGCAGGTTGGCGGGAATGAATCGCTTATTGCGTTCCGGAATGATGACATCCAGGGCCTGCTTAATACTCTCAAGTTGTACTAGTGGATTGAGAGCCAGCAGCGCTCCAAGCATCACCATGTTTGCCAACTTGACATTTCCAACCTCAGTGGCAATCTCGTTGGCAGGAATAGCCAGCGTAGAGATATCGCTGCGTTGATGCTCGCTAGCATCGATCAAAGAGCTATTGTAAAAGCAAAATCCGCCGGGTCGAATCCGGGGATAATACTTATCCATTGCATTCTGGTTCAGAAGCAGGACATTGCTTGGCCGCCCAACCACTGGTGAACCGATTTCCTGATCGGCCACAATGACACTGCACATGGCAGCCCCACCACGTTTTTCCGGCCCGTAGGCGGGAAAAAAGGATGCATTCTTGCCTGCTTCGATAGCAGCATACGCCAGCAAGTTGCCAATCAACAGAATGCCCTGACCGCCAAAGCCAGCCATGAAGACGTCTTCGTTCATCTTATTGTTGTCCATGCAAAGAGACCTCTTATCTAAGATCAACCCTTTTCCCCGTTCAAATCCTTAAACGTGCCAAGGGGAAAGCAGGGCATCATTTCCTGGCTGATTCGCTCATTAGCATCGAGGGCCGAAAGCCCCCAATTGGTCGGGCAAGCCGCAAGAACCTCAACGAAGGCAAAACCGGCACGGTTCTTCTGCATCTCAAAGGCTTTACGAATCACCTTTCCGGCTTGAGCGACCCGCTTGGGCGCATCAACGGATACGCGCGCGGAAAAGTGAGTGCCATCAAGCAAAGCCATTAGTTCGGCCATACGAATCGGATTGCCGTCGGTTTCAAGATCGCGGCCATAAGGGGTAGTGGTGGTCACCTGGCCGCCCAGGCTGGTTGGCGCCATCTGCCCACCGGTCATGCCGTAGGTAGTGTTATTGACGAAGATGACGGTAATGTTTTCACCACGATTGGCAGCATGGATAATCTCAGCGGTACCGATAGCCGCTAAATCACCGTCCCCCTGATAGGTAAAGACAATGCTGTCGGGATGAACTCGCTTAACCCCGGTAGCCACCGCAGGAGCTCGACCATGGGGTGATTCAACCACATCGATATCAAAATATTCGTAGAGCAGCACACTGCAACCGACAGAAGCGATGCCGATGGTCTGTTGCTGCAATTCGAGCTGATCAAGGGCTTCAGCAACCAGTCGATGAACCGTGCCGTGATGGCAACCAGGACAAAAGTGACTGGACACTGGTTTCAGAGAATGGGGACGCTCAAATACCGTAATCATACTGTCGGCCATAATCAGTCCTTATAATGCTTTTGCAACTGTTCGAAAAGCTCTTCCGGGGTCGGCAGTGAACCGGTACCACCGGGACGGCCATAAAACCGGACATCGGCTTGGCGATCGACAGAAAGTCGCACATCTTCGACCATCTGCCCGTTGTTAAGTTCAACACAGAGAACCCGCCTGCAGCGTTCGGTGGCTTGACGAAAAATTTGTTCAGGAAAGGGGAACAGGGTAATGGGGCGAATTAACCCGACCTTCAGCCCAGCCTGTCGCGCCATACTCACCGCGGTCTTGGCAATACGCGCCGCACTACCAAAGGCTGTAAGGATCAGTTCAGCATCGTCGATACCGATTGTTTCGCAGCGCACCTCCCGGTCCTTCAACTGCTGATAACGGTCATGCAATCGCCAGTTGTGCGCTTCAAGAGCACCATCCGCCAGAAAAAGAGATTTGACGACATTGCCATGAACGCGACCCTGCTTACCGGTTAGGCACCAGTCCTTGGCCGGTAGTTCAGCAAGGGGCTGATACGGGTGCGGAATGAGAGCCTCTTTCATCTGACCAATCATGGCATCGCCAAGAATCATAACAGGCATTCGATATTGATCGGAAAGGTCAAATGCGACCATAGCCAGATCATATAATTCCTGAATAGAATCGGGAGCCAGCACAATAAGGTGGTAGCCACCATGGCCCCCGCCCTTAACCGCCTGAAAGTAATCTGCCTGGGATGCATCGATGCCGCCAAGACCCGGTCCACAGCGCATCATATTCACAATAACACCGGGCAATTCGCTGCCGGCCATATAAGACAGACCTTCGGCTTTGAGAGAAATGCCTGGCCCCGACGAAGAGGTCATAACCCGAGCACCAGCTGCAGAGGCTCCAAGCACCATATTGATTGCGGCCACTTCACTCTCAGCCTGCAAAAAAGTCCCCCCCAGTCCCGGCAATTCACGAGACATGTATTCAGGGATTTCATTTTGAGGGGTGATCGGATAGCCAAAATAGTAACGGCAACCAGCGGCAATTGCGCCAATACACACCGCTTCGTTGCCCTTGACAAAGAGCCGTTTATTCAAAAGTTCCTCCAGACTGCAAAAATCAGGCTTGCTCAGTGGTCACCGTCTGATCTCGCATCAATCCTTTTTAGGCTGATAAACAGAGATCGCCCCATCGGGACACATACGGGCACAGGCTGAACACGCGGTGCATTTTACCTGGTTGGCATCACTGATCTGGGCCAGGGGATATCCCTGCTTAGTAATCTTGTCACCCAAGGTGATCAGTTCCAAAGGACAAGCGATAACACACAAACCGCACCCCTTGCAGAATTCTTCATCGATGACGAGTTTTTTCAAAAGAAAATCTTCCTTTTGGCTAATGTAACACAATCCTAAACTGACAAATCATAACAAATGTCGGCAAATTTAGCAAATACAGGCTCAATCTTCGATAACGAGTCTACCTATCAACCCAAAGTTAGTGCGCATGCTATTCACTCACCACACGGAGAGCAAGAGACAAAACTGGCCCGATCAATGGAATCAGCCTTGTATCTTTTATGTAAACCTTTCCTCCTCCGTGCCGTCAGAAGTATAAAACCAACGCATTCAACCAAGGAGGAAATCATCATGAAACAAAAGAAGTTATGGATTGGTATCCTGTTCTGCTCACTTTTAGTCTGGACCGGTAATGCTTTTGCAGCGGGACCAGTATTCCAGCGTCAGGACCGACAACAGCAGCGCATTGAGAAGGGTGTCCGCAATGGCAACATCACACGACCCGAGCTAAAACAGCTTAAAAAAGAGCAAAGGAATATTGCCAAATTCAAACAAAAAGCTAAGCGTGACCACCACATTAGTCGCCATGAAGCAAGGCGCATCAAACGCTTACAGGACCGCGCCAGCAACAATATTTATAATTACAGAAACAACAAGGCCAAACAACCTCGAAAGTTCCGCCATGCACACAACAAACGTCACAATAATTATCCTGCAATGCGTCCTCATCGCCATTGCAGCGTCGATAGGTACATTGGCAGTTCAATCAACGGCCTTATAGCCCAGCCTGGAATTTCTTTGGCCTGGAACATCGCCTTCGATTAACCTGTAAGCAATCAAAACATTTCTGAAATACACAAATACCACTCCTGCTTTATAGGCGAGAGTGGTATTTGTTTATTATATTGAGGCTTATAATTTTATTATTAAGGATTATGACAATAGCTTAGCACCTCTAAAGCATAGCTAAATTAGTCAGGACCCTTAAATATTTCAATAAAAATCCCAACTATTGATGATCATATTTATTTAGGAAATGGATTTTGAGCAAAACAAGAAACCCCGCCAAACCGCACAACACAGCAAATAAGATTAGCTGAGCAAAATCAATACCGTTAGTTTTGAAGCAGCTTCAAGCGTTGACGAATATCGGGGTCATGAGGATTATGCATAAGAATCTGGCGATAAATTTCTTTGGCCTTAAAGGTTATCCCCAGGCGCTCGTAAAAGTATCCGGAAGCTTTCATAACCTCCATATTTTCGGGATATACTCGGCCACCTGCCAACACGGCCGAAAGAGCCTCTTCATAGAGTTGGCGCGACTCAAAGAAGGTTGATAATCTCCAGACAATCTCGGGTTGAAATGACTCCTCGGTCTGAATAAAGTACAAAGCGGAATTATAAGCGTCGAGTGCCTGTTCAGGCAGGTTC
>MAXT01000346.1 GCA_001751225.1 Desulfuromonadales bacterium C00003107
TCTCGCGAAGATGGGGATTGCGGCTCAGTGGGCCGGCGAGGACAATACCGATCTGCTTACCTTTTATATTCGGTATGTGCCCCATGAAAAAGGTGCGGTCGAAAAAGGTTTTCCAACGGGCGGAAAGATAGCGGTCTCGAATAGTGCCGGCATAGATGAGGATATCGGCGGTCATTACCCGGTCGCGGTAGAAGGGGATGAAATCGTCCCGATCTTCCAGCGGGCAGCAGTTGTCGTAGCCGCATTGAATGCAGCCCAGGCAACTGGTTTCAATGCGCAATTCCTGAAGATTGACGACTTCTGCTTGGCCGCCAAAGCTAGCTTGCAGCCGGGAAACCATCTGTGCCTGGTTGCCGGCAGGGTCTTTGGCATCGGTGATGATGAGCACTCTCTTATCCCCAGAATCGACGGCCGAAGGGGCCGAAGGGGCCGGACCGGGCCGATAGGGGGACGGTTCGACCAGCGCCGGTTGCGGTATCTGGAAAGTCGGCCGTTGTTGTGCGGCGGTCCGCAGGGCGTTGTCGGCAAACATCAGCAGACGGTGGCGTTTGTCTGTATCGAGCAAATCCTGCATATCGGCCGAGAAATCATCCAGGAAGCACATTCCCAAGTCATCACAGACTGTATGGATATATTGCAGGGCGGTATGGTCGTAGAAGTGTATCGAGGTAGCGATGGCCAAGGTGTATTTGCCCTGAAAAGCCGCAGTGGCATGCCGTTCCCAGATCAGCTCGATAAAGCGCTTGTAGTGGGCGTGAACCAGCAGGTAGTAGAGGGGAAAGCTCCATAGCACAACATCCGCCGCCGCGACTTGGTCGATGTCGGCAGCAAATCGTTGCGGATCATTTTCGATCTTCTGAATATCGCGTGCAATGTGCAGGGTGGAAAATTCGTGTTGCGGATTCTTTTTTGCGACGTAACGGACATACTGCAGGGTGGCGCTCAGGTCGCCCTTAGGACTGCCGTTCAACACGATGATATTCATTGATCCCTCCTGGATAATTGTATTTCCTGCTGATGCAATATTACCCCCGTTGTTCAATAAGGAAAGAGGTTTTGTGAAAATTGCCGGGTCGAGACCAATGGCCTGACCATTCCATGCCGTTGCCAGGCTTAGCACAGTTGTTAAACTTGAAAGTAACCCGAGAAAGTAACTGGCGCTGGAGAAGAGCCTGTGGTTGTGCTGGTTGACTTGATCGTCAATGGAACGTCCTTTGACAGCTTGCGATCTATGTTTCTATGGAGAGTGAACGGTAGATCACTAGGTCCATTCCTTGGCAGTCCACCGGACGTGCTCTTCAGGAACTTGATTTTTCCCCGCAGCAAAATATCCTTTAGTTAGTTTCCATTCGGAAACTCCGGATGGAAACTAGTTAAGAGTAGTACGGATTCGGCAAAGATAAATGTGATTGTTCGGTGGCCAAGGGGGGGGATGCGACGACCGGTCCTTCTCTGCGGTAGGGGTAATAAATGCGATTGAAGGCAAACAGTGTACTTTTTCTGTTGGGATTGGTGCTGCTGCTAGGCAGCCACTGTCAGGCGATGGCCGATGATAGCTGGTTTGTCAGTCTCTACGGGGGGCGAGCCTCTTATGATGACTTAGCGAATGCTTTTTCTGAGAAAGATTTTGTCGATTCCTATGTTGCGGTACTGGCCGTCGGCAAGGGCTTGGCGGACTATAAACATTATCTGCGCCTGGAAGGCGAAGGGCAGGTTGCGAAACATTGGGGGGAGCAAGACCACTTTGAATTTAACGCCTTGCTTGGTTTACGCTGGCTGCCGTTTCCTTGGGACCGTTATCTCGACACCAGTTTTGCGATGGGAGCGGGGCTCTCCTATGCCACTGATGAACCTGAAATTGAAGTGGAAAAAAATGACCGCACCGCGCGATTGCTGGGCTATCTGATGTTTGAGTTGGCGATGGTCGTTCCACGACAACCAAATTGGACCCTGTTTGCTCGGGTGCATCATCGCTCTGGAGCCTTTGGTCTCTTTGATGGAGTGAGTGGTGGCTCCAACGTGGTTGGGGCGGGGCTGAGGTATACCTTTTAGACCATCCGGTCTCTTGGCTAGCCCCCCTCAATAGGACCTTCCTTGCGTTTTACAACCATCTTTTGTGAGAGGCTGACGCAGCTTATGCTCCACTCCTTTCTATAGTGTGTCTTAGAGGTTGAACATATAAGCGCGATTTTCATATAGTAGGGTTTGATTATTTGAGAATATAATGGCCTATTAGAGTTTAAAGGGGAGAAGAACCATGACCATTCGACTGACTATTTTGTGTGAAAATACCGTAGCACGCCCCTTTGGCCTTCTCGGTGAACACGGCTTTGCCTGCTATTTAGAGACGCCCCAAGGCAATTATTTATTCGACACCGGACAGGGCCAGACCCTGATTCCTAACGCCCGCGCGCTTGGTAAAGATCTGGCGGATATCGATGCACTGCTCATCAGTCATGGTCATTATGACCATACGGGTGGTTTGCCGCAGGCCCTGGAGGCCCGCCATGGCTTGAACGTCTACGGCCATCCCGACATTTTCACCGCTCGTTACTGGGACATTGAAGGTCAACGCCGCTATGTTGGCATCCCCTATCAGCGCAAGTATCTCGAATCTCTCGGTGCGCGCTTTTGCCTCCATCGAGAACTGATTGAAGTCGGTCCCGGAGTCTATCTGACCGGTGAAATTCCGCGACGCACTGCTTTTGAAAAGGGAGACAGCCAGCAATTTGCCGTCAGCTCCGATGGCAAAATTCTGCAACCTGACCCGATGGTTGATGACCTATCGATGG
The DNA here is from genome assembly GCA_001751225.1 of Desulfuromonadales bacterium C00003107. Lineage (GTDB taxonomy): Bacteria > Desulfobacterota > Desulfuromonadia > Desulfuromonadales > Syntrophotaleaceae > Syntrophotalea_A. The sequence continues at coordinate 2,793 of MAXT01000346.1, forward strand.
TGGTCGCTTCACCTAAAGGCCTGATTCTGGTCCTCGGTTGCGCCCATGCCGGACTGGTCAACATTATCCAGTATGTATCGGAAAAGTTCGAAGGCGAGAAGATTTATGCAGTGGTCGGAGGGACTCATTTAGGCTTTGCCGGTACTGAGCAGTTCGAAGAAACCCTTAAGGTGCTCGATGATTTTAATGTCGAGAAGGTCGGTGTTTCTCACTGCACCGGTTTGCCCAAAGCGGCGCAACTAGCATCCCGGTTGGGAGAACGGTTCTTTTTCGGTAGTGTAGGGACCGTGCTTACGATCTAACGATGTCGTGTGTCCTTGGCAAACCAACAACCTTGCAAGGACCTAATATTCAAAAAATAATATATTGACAGAACGACTCTTTATGGTTGAGGGTAGAACAGTGTTACAGTGAGGTCCTTTCAAGGTTGTCTTTTCTGGAGCTGTTTTTTCTCACAGTGTTTAAGAGAGACATCCTGAGAATGTTTATACACCCTATATGGTCACTTGTTGCGTTTGTTTGGGGCCATATGTGCAGCACAATGTCTGCTAACTATGAGCTTAGGAGGAACGAAAATGAGTGAGAGCAACCAAGCTTGGGAAAATCTGAACACTGCCGTTGTCGTATCGGACCCTGATTTCAACGTAACCTATGCCAAGAAGCGGGCATTCGAACTCTTTGATGAGTTGAAG
>MAXT01000347.1:0-756 GCA_001751225.1 Desulfuromonadales bacterium C00003107
CGAAGTGATACACCTGCCCCTGCATAGGTTCGATCTCGATCTTACCCGGTTCAAGCACTTTTTTCGTGCGTTCGATCTCGATCTTACCCGGTTCAAGTGCTTTTTTCGTGCATCTGATCGATACCGGATCGGAGGGACGGTAAGGTGTCTTCTTGATTTTCGAATAAGCAACGACAATCTTGCCTCTGACCTTAGTATTGGCATTTACGACAGAGTAAATGCCCGGACGGATAAGGGTAGCAGCAAACATGTCCCCCTCCTTCAGCTCACGACTGTCGAAAGGTTCGTCTTTGGATTTACTATCCAATCTGCCGACGCGTACCGCATAGCCGCCCGTCCCGTGCGAGACGTGGAAAACGGCGTATCCCTTCGGGTTCACCACAAGACGCTTCTTCAGTTCACTATCATAGTTTTCCGAGTCGGGCTGATCTATCGCTGCCAAGTCGATGTTCACCTGCATATCCGGGCATTCCATGTCAACCGTCAGGTGAAAGTTTCCTACCTCATCCCTGCCTCGAAGAACAGTGCCATGGTATTCGCCGGGTTCCGGAAAATTGTGGATCACTGCACCAAGCATAGTAAGGGAACCACTGTCCAAACTGGTCTGCGTAAACAGATTCCGATTGATGAATTCTTTCATGGTCACACCCCCACATTGGATTCTAGGATCATCTCTCTTGTGTTCACTCGAACGGATAGGTCTTTGATCGGTATCTTGACTGGAATCAGCCCTCCGCTTGCTGGCAGGATCGGGTA
>MAXT01000347.1:866-2057 GCA_001751225.1 Desulfuromonadales bacterium C00003107
TCGATTGCGCTCTTTACAGCATTCTCCAACAGATCGCCTACGATGTCAGATATGTCAAACAGGTCCAGATCCACGGTCACCGGGTCAACGAATATCTGCCACTTGTTTGGGACGCCAGCGTCTTCCGCGTCCATGTAGGACATCCCTGGTGTGCGAGCTGGATCCACTCTATACTTTGTCACTGGACTCGCCGTTGCAGAAATTTCTGATGTAATAATTCCGCTCAGATCTATGCTGATGCCAATATCCGGATTGGCGCTGAATATGCAGATCTTAGGAAGGCGTATTACACAGCCAACGAATGGCAACCATAAGACGCACCAACCACCGACACATATCTCTGGAATATCGAAGCCAACACCCGCTTGGAGCGTGTCCCATTTGACATCCAGCTCTTTAAGCCGCACGGTGTTGTCGTCCCGCAAGTCGACAGTCCCACCCCCCAAGTGGGCGGCGGCGGCATAGCTGGCAGAGAACGGTCCGAGGTCTGCGCTGTTGGTGCTGGAGAAAGTGAAATTATCCCGTAGCACTGCGAACAACTCTCGAATTGCCTCTTCTGAGGCTGCAGCAGTTAGATGACTCATTATGACACCTCCCAGTCAATAAATACTTTGAGTTGATCATCCTCAATCGCCGGATTGTTTGGAACCGTAGTTGAGGCCGATAGAGCGATCGTAGCCAGATTCAGAATGTCAAAGACCATTTTCTCAATCGCAAAGCTGGCACGCGGCAGGATCACTAACTGGAGCAGTAGATTCAGATAACACTCCAAGCTATTCTCCAGTCCCTCCGGCTCGATATCAGCGATTTCCAGATCTTCTATCTTGCCAAGCAGCTGCTGGTTTCCCACCGTGCCAGTCACCTCAGCATGCCCCACTGCAAATATGTCGAGGCAGAAACAATCCATCTTCCTGGGATGCGGGACGATTGGCTCCCCTTGTTCAGGCACCTTATGTGTAAAGTCTTCTATAGGGGCCATATCTGGGATTTCGTCCACAATGTCCTTTGAGGGGCAGCCGAGACCGCCGCAGACGTGGACCTGAATGGCAAAATGTTGCGCGCCCAATGGCGGGTTCAACTCCGGCGGCAGCGTGATGACATTTCCGGGATGAAAGTCAACCTTTACGTCGGTGAGTTGGAAGCAAAAGTTCAGAGCGACGGCACCATTTGTCCCCAGTACTGGCAAAGGAT
>MAXT01000348.1 GCA_001751225.1 Desulfuromonadales bacterium C00003107
CTTCGATACCGGTATAGTTTCGCAAATGTAGCATATCGACCTCTGTCTGCATGCGCAAAAATGCTTGTTTAAATTCATCGAAAGTGCGCACAAGGCAGGATTCAAGGCGGCCGTCAAAAGGCTGTTTTCTGATATTTTCGATTATAATACGGTGGGTTTTCGTATCACCGGCCAACAACCCGACACGGTCTCCACCTGCAAACGGTTGCATCTGAAAAACCAGCTCATTGGTGAGATCGACCTCGCCCATGCCGGTTACGTTGGAGCGGGGATATCCATAATCAGCCGGGTGCTTGTTGACCCCACAAAAAACAATCGGCAGGTCGGTATCCTTGAGAAACGGCGCCACCAGATACTGTTGGGCGTTGTCGTCCGAGGCGATCAGCACATCGGGCCGGAACTTCTCGACCACTGCTTTGGCCCTGAGCCCAGCCTGGTGACCGAACGCCTCCGACTTGTTGCGCTTGGTGTCCATACGCCAGATCTTCAGTTCGACCCCGCTATCCGCCAGCACCTTCTGGATGCCGCGGCCGATGCCGTCAGTCCATTCATAGCCCGCGTGGTAGGAGTCGACCCAGAGGATTCTCTTGCCCCGGTAGCGCGCCGGCGCTTGGCCATCGTCCGTGGCCGCCAGGGCCGGACCGCAGCAGAGCCAGCCGAGCAGCAGCAGACAAAAACCCCTTAATGGCCAGCGCAATATCATATCCCTCCCCAAAGTCGCTTGCTATCTGTACAGTTCCTGAGAAAATCGCTCTCGCGACCGCTCAGCGCAACGCCTCCTGGCCAATGACCTTGTTCGCCGCGGTAAGTGCTTCCACCGGCAATTGAATGCCGGCCGCCTCGGCCATCTTAAGATTAAGAGTCAGGCTGGCCTTTTCGTTAGCGGCCAGCGGAATATTTCCAGGCTTTGTGCCGTCTAAAATCCGCAGAGCAGTACTCGCCGCCCACTCACCCTGCTCTTCCGGCACCTTCGCCACGGTAAAGGCGACGAAGCGCTCCATATACGCAAGGCGAGAACCGGTGGGCAAAGCCACATTCTGCGCCAAAAATTCTTCGGCAAGAACCGGATCCCAACCGGGCATATCGGAATGATTAGCAATGTAGACCATGTCAACTTCCTGCTGAGCCTGCAGAAAAAGCTCTTTAAATTCAGTAAAGTTTTTGGCCAGGTAGGATTTCATCTGGCCGTTGAAGAAATATTTATTGTAGACACCAACTAACTTGCGTTCAGTGGCCGTATCGGCGCTGAGATAACCGAGCCGAGACCCTTTGGCGTAGCGCCGCAAATGCCGCACGAGAGCCATTACAGGCTCAACTTCCACCATACCGGTGACGTTGCGACAAGGAAAGCCATAAGGCGAGGCGTCCCAGTTGATGCCACAGAAAACCACCGGTGTCGTAGTGTTTTTAAGATAAGGAACAACCAGATACTTGGCGGCGTTATCATCCGAGGCAATCACCACATCGGGACGAAACTCTTTGATCACCGACTTGGCCTTGAGCGCCGCCTGCTTCCGGCACCCCTCCTCGACAATCCACTTGGTATTCATTCGCTCAATGCGCAATTCCACGCCGCTGCCCTGCAGGGATTGACGAATCCCTCGTTCGATACCAGCGGTCCAGGCATAACCCTCATGGTAGGAATCAACCCAAAGGATCTTTTTACCCTGATATGGCTGAGAGGTCTTGGCTGGTCCGGAAAGGGCCAGCGCAGGCTGCAAAAGGAAAAACAACAGAAAGGAACTCGCAAGTTTTTTACGCAACATGATTTATTGCCTTGTTCTAGTTTTAGAATTTCTCTTTGTTAATCAGAAAAGATTTTTTTTGTTTATTATTTATTCCCGTAGGCCTCTCGTCCAATAACTGTCGCTGCTTCAAGGGTCTCAACAGGGAAAGTTACGCCAAGGGCCTGAGCCATCTTGAGATTAATGATTAGACGACCGCGCTCGTTTTGGGCCAAGGGGATATCGGTCAGTGCCCGACCACCCAGGATCTCCAAGGCGGTATCAGCCGCCCATTCTCCCTGCTCTTCGGGGTCTTTGGCAAGGGTAGTCAGGACAAATGGAGCCATAAACGGGTTGTGGGAACCAGTGGGAATCCGGATGTGTTCGGCTAGGAAGGCCTCAACGGTGGCCGCGTCCCAATCGGCGATGCCTGAATAATTGTAGATATAAAGCATGTCGACCTCGTCCTGGGCCTGCAAAAAGGCCTCTTTGAAGTCGGTCAGAGTCCGCACCAAGTAAGTCTTCATCTCGCCAGCGAAAAAACGGCGATTGTAGTACTCGATGATCTTCCGCTCGGTAAATACATCCCCGCTGAGGTAGCCAACACGACGCCCTTTGGCATAGCGAGATAAGTGTTCGACTTGGTTCTCAACCAGATCCACTTCCACCATGCCGGTGACATTGCGAGCGGGAAAGCCATAAACAGAAGCATCCCAGTTAACGCCACAGAATACCACCGGCAATTCGGTGTTCTTCAAGTAGGGCACCACCAAGTACTTGACGGCGTTATCGTCCGAGGCGATCATCAGATCCGGACGAAAAGCATCGATCTCTGCCTTGATCCTTAAGGCGGCCCCACGTATCTGGGCTTCGGAAGAGCGCCGTTTACTGTCCATGCGGACGATACGCAGCTCAACACCGCTATCCTGTAATACCCGGCGAATACCTTGTTCGATACCGGCAGTCCATTCGTAGGATTGGTGATAGGAGTCGACCCAGAGGATTTTTTTACCAGGGAAAGAGCGGCGGGAAGAAGAAGCCGACTCACCGGCTGCCGCCCCGCCAGAGCACAACGACATCGCCAGAGTGGTCAAAAAAACCAAACGGAAAAGCTGTCTCATCAACCTGCTGCGTGTCTTCCAAAGCATAGAGCACCTCAAAACAAGGTTTTGCTGCCCCTCTTGTAAAAAGAAAACCGCCCTTTTCAGGAATTGTACAGTTGTTGCCGATCAATGAACATAAAGGAAGAGACCTGATTCTATATAGTAAAACTATATTTTGTGATCTGTCTGGAAAATGCAACCAAAATATTCATCATTACACTGCCCTAAGCTACATGCTTTAAAAATCCCCCTGCACAACGCCAATATCACTCAGGCAACCATCAAACAACTGCAGAGACTCGGCGCGATGCTATAATTAACGGAGAATACAGCCGAGCAGGCTCACTCCCCTCACCCAAAATACGTTCGCCAGTCAATACTGCCAGCACATCTGTACCTTGGGCTGATATCATCTATTGCCGGGTTTGACAAAGCGGCCGTCAAAAAGGCATTAGAACTAATAAGATTATTCTCTCAGGAGAGTTCATGAACTATCCAGTTTGGTACCTGCCAACCATTGGCGGCGGCACCTTGATTGCCCTGATCGCCATCGGTCATGTGTTCATCTCCCACTTTGCTGTCGGCGGGGGCCTGTTGCTGGCCTTGAGCGAATATCTGGCCCGCAAACGTAAGGACGCCGGGTTGCTGGCTTTTACCAAACGCTTCGCCCGAGTCTTCGTCCTGCTAACCCTAGTTTACGGTAGCATAACCGGGGTCGGCATCTGGTTTGTCATTTCTCTGGTGCAACCGGGCGGCACCTCTTTACTCATTCATCAATTCGTCTTCGCCTGGGCGGCTGAATGGGTCTTCTTTCTGATCGAAATCGTCGCCATCTCGGTCTATCTCTATTCCTTTGATCGCATGGCACCGACCATCCATCAAGCGGTGGGCTGGATTTACTTTGGCGCCGCCTGGTGCAGCCTGTTTATTATCAACGGCATCATCACCTTCATGCTCACTTCCGGCAACTGGGCCAGCAACGGATCGTTCTGGAGCGCCTTTTTCAATCCGAGCTTCTGGCCATCCCTGATCTTTCGCACCTTGATGACCGTCATCATTGCCGGTTTGTTCGCCCTGCTGTTCAGCTCTCTGAGCAAAGACCTGAAGCTGCGTCGACAGCTGGTTCGCTACTGTTGCAGCATGGTGTTGCCGGCATTAATTGCCATCATACCGACGGCATGGTGGTATCTTCAAGTCCTGCCGCAGCCCGCCAGAGACTTGGTCCAAGCAGGCTCTCCTACCGTTGTCCGGGCCCTGCACGGAGGTGCTCTCGGGGTTATTCTTATCGCTTCGGCCCTGCTGCTAAGCCTCTGCTTTCCAATTCGTTATCGCCGCTCTCTGGCAGTCCTGGCTCTGGCCTCGGGCCTGCTTCTGATGGGCAGCTTTGAATGGACCCGGGAGGCGGCCAGGCGGCCCTTTGTTGTGCAACAGGCGATGTTTTGCAACGGTGTGATTCCCGACCAACTGCAGGAGATCCAAGAGCAGGGATTCCTGGCAAAGGCGCGCTGGAGCCAGGTACATCAGGTCGCCGCTGACCCCGCCGCTGCGGGTCGTGAACTTTTCAAATTTCAGTGTTACTCATGCCACACTCTCAACGGCCCCAACAACGACCTTCTACAGCGAACCCGTTCTCTTGACCAGACCGCCCTCGCCGGTTACATCGGCAGCCTGCATCGGGTTCGATATTTCATGCCCCCCTTTGCCGGCAATAAAGATGAGCGCCAAGTCCTAGCGGCCTTTCTCACCGACGGCCTGTTCCCCAGCTTTGAGAAGCCCGCCGAGCCGCCAAAAGGAATTCATCCAGACCAGTTGCTCTTTGAACAAAACTGCACCCTGTGCCATACCACTGAACTCGTCAAAGACCGCACCGGCGACTGGTCGAAGTCCCGCATTCGCAATGCTCTCGACCATCTGAATCGGCTTCATTCAACCATGCCCGACTATAAGGGAACGCCGAGTGAAAAAGATCGTCTCGCCGAGTATATTTTTCATCTGAATCGTTCGGCCGCTCAACAGCCGGCCAAGGGAGTCGCTCCATGAATCCACTGATCCCTCTGCCGGACCCTATCCCCGTCTCTTCGGGGTACCTTCTCGCTCTTCTTTTGCTGGTGTTTCCCCTGCACCTACTGTTCATGAACTGCCTGCTCGGCACCACGGCAGTAACACTCTATCTGCAGCGCCGCTCCGATGCTGTAGCCAACCAGCTTGCGATAGAATTGAGTCGTGCGTTGCCTTTGGTTATGGCCTTCGTCGTCAATTCAGGGGTTGCGTCACTACTTTTTCTACAGGTATTGTACGGCCAGTTCTTTTATACCAGTTCGATCCTCATGGGCAGTTACTGGCTAGCCATTATCCCCCTGCTGATCGTAGCCTACTATGCCCTCTATTGGGTCGACTTCCGCTATCGGCGCCTCGGTCGGCAGCGTTGGCTGCTACTTTCCGGCGTGTTGTTTGTGTTACTGCTGGTTCCATTTCTATTCAGCAACAACATGACCCTGATGCTCCATCCGCAACGCTGGTCGGCCTACTTTAGTCAGGACAACGGAACTCTGCTGAACCTAACAGATATCACCCTCTGGCCCCGCTACGCTCATTTTATTGTTGCCGCCCTTGCCGTCGGCGGCCTGTTTACAGCCACCTTGGGCCGCTGTTATCGATCGAGGGCGCCGGAACTGGCCGCCTATGCCCGAAACCTGGGCATGACCCTGTTCAGCCGCCTGACCTTGCTGCAATTGCTCATCGGCCCTTTGTTTCTATTCAGCCTGCCCCAACCGTTGCGCTGGCAAATCCTTGGCGGTTCGCCTCTGGCGACCCTGCTTATCACCGCCGCCCTAGTCCTGGTGACAGCTTTGCTGGTCAACGCTTTTCAGCAGCGTGTGCTGACCAGCCTGGCTCTGCTGGTTCCCCTGGTCTGCTGCATGGTCTCCCTGCGAGCATGGCTGCGTAGCGCCTTTTTGCAACCCCACTTCACCCTCGACCAGTTACAGGTCTCCCCCCAATACTCTCCCCTATTGATCTTTTTAATTGTCCTGCTGTTCGGTAGCAGCGTGATTGGCTGGCTGATCTACCAGGCCACAAAGGCAGCCCGACAGAGCTCATGAGGGAAAGGTCCTTGGCATCAAACAAAACAAGTATTAGGAAGTCAGGATTCAGAACAGGCAGGAGCAACAGGTTTCAGGGGTAATCGCCGCGCAGATAAGCAGCACAATCACCCTGTAGCGGGCAGTCACAGCAGAGCGGTTTTGTACGGCAATACTGTTTGCACTGCTCAACAATAAGGGCGTGATATTCGTTGAAGAGATCGCTGTTGTGCGGCAGGTGAGTCATGAACATTTGACGGACCTTGTCATAGGACTCCTTCCCCTGTAGCAGACCTAAACGACCGAAGAGCCGCCGGGTATAGGCATCGACCACGAAGGAAGGCCGATCGCCAGCATAGAGCAGGATGGAATCAGCCGTCTCCGGCCCCACCCCCTTGCAGCACAACAATTCATCTCTTACTTGCTGCAGAGGACCACTCAGCATAGCGCCCAAGTCGCCGGCATAGTGGTCCATGAGGTAAGTGGCAAAAAGCTGTAAACGTTCGGCTTTCTGACGAAAAAACCCGCTGGGTCGGATCAGTTCCTCCAGCCGTTGGCGATCCATCCACAACAGGCTAGCGACTGTAAGGGGTGCCTCATCTTTAAGGGCAGCGATGACTCCCTCGACATTACGCCAAGCGGTATTCTGGGTCAGAATCGCCCCGACCACCACTTCAAAAGGACTTTCTGCGGGCCACCAATGCAAGGCCCCGAAATGTGTCAGCAAACGATTAAAGATATCGTCCAAACACCCAGTCAGCGGCTTCGCCATCGTTCCCACTTTTCCTCTCTGTAGATCAACCATGCAGCCGAGCCCGGGCTAGAACGGCCACGGCCACCTCACTAGCACCACCATCGAGCAGAGTGCGACTGCACTCGCGGGCTGTGGCACCAGTAGTCATTACATCGTCGACCAACAACACCCGCTCACCATTTAAAGACCTACTCAAGGCAAAGGCGCCACGAAGGTTACGTCGACGCTGGACCGCCTTGAGTCCAATCTGAGGCGGTGTAGGACGGATGCGCAGCAGCAACTTAGACGCCACGGGTACCTGCCAACTACGCCCCAGGGACTTGGCCAACAACAGCGCCTGATTGTAGCTGCGCTGACGCAGTCGGGAGACGTACAAGGGAACAGGTAGCAGCAGGTCGGGACTAAAATCATCCAGCGGTCCCTGCAGTGCCTCCTTCATCAACGCCGCCAGAGGCCGGTCGAGGTTGAAGTCTCTCTCATATTTGAATTTTTGTACGGCCCGACGCAAGGTTTCGTCGTAGAGGCCAACACTTTTGGCCCACAAAAATGAGGGAGGGTCCTGCAGGCAGGATTGGCATAGATGATCGCCACCATCCATTGCGGGAAAGGGCAGATCGCAATGTGAACAACGGGGAGATACTACGGGAATAATGGCATCAAGGCAGGACGAACAAAAGAACGCCGATGCTTGTAAGGCCTGGCGACAGAGGGGGCATACCGGAGGAAAACAGAGATCGGCCAGGCCGATCAATTCCTGGCGCAGATACTGCCAGAGGATCTTGGGGCTGCTGAAGCTCATCAAGATAGCTCCTCGCCACGCCACCGGCGGATCGAGGGATTAATCCTGCAACAGGCTACAACCGGTCATCTCCGGCGGCTGAACCACATCAAGCAACTGCAGCAGGGTCGGCGCGATGTCGGCCAATTTGCCACGGCGAAGCGAACTGTGTTGGCGATCAGGATCGACCAGAATCAAGGGAACCGGGTTGGCGGTATGGGCCGTATGGGGCGAGCCGTCCTCCGCGCTCATCTGCTCGCAGTTACCGTGATCAGAAGTGATCAGCAGACTGCCTCCGGCAGCCAGAACAGCATCGACCACCTGGCCGACACAGCCATCGACAGTTTCCATGGCCTCGACCGCCGCCACCATGATGCCGGTATGACCGACCATGTCCGGATTGGCAAAGTTAAGCACGATCAGATCGTAGCAACCTCCAGCCACTCGCTCCAACATCTCTGCGGTAACCTGCGGCGCACTCATGGCCGGCTTCTGATCGTAGGTGGCCACCTCCTGCGGCGAGGGGACCAGCACTCGCTCTTCACCGGCAAAAGGGCTCTCGTTACCACCATTGAAAAAGAACGTAACGTGGGCGTATTTCTCCGTTTCAGCAATACGTAACTGCTGAAGACCGGCCTTGGCTATCGCCTCGCCAAGGATGGCGGGATAGCTGGCCGGAGAAAAAGCCACCGGCAGGGCAAAAGTTTCATCATACTCGGTAAGGCAGACAAAACCAGCCAACCGAGGACTCTTGGAGCGCTGGAAACCGTTGAATTCACATTCGGTGAAGGTACGACTGATCTCCCGCGCCCGGTCAGCGCGAAAGTTGAAAAAGATCAGACCATCGCCGTCATCGACGGTATTTGAAGAACCATCATGATTGATAATGCAGGGTTCAACGAACTCGTCCGTCTGGCCGTTACCATAGGCTTTGGCAATCGCTTCAGCACTGCTGGCTAAGATTTGCCCCTGGCCCTCGGTCATGGCCCGATAAGCTTTTTCAACCCGATCCCAACGGTTGTCACGATCCATGGCGTAATAACGCCCGATGACTGTCGCCACCCGGCCGAGGCCGATGGCAGCCAGGCGCTCTTCCAACTGGGCCAGGTAGCTTTGACCACTCTGGGGCGGGGTATCGCGACCATCGAGAAAAGCATGTATGCAGACTTCGGAGACGCCCTGTTGTCTGGCCATTTCGACCAGGGCGTAGAGGTGGTTATTATGAGAGTGGACACCGCCGTCGGAGAGCAGGCCCATAAGGTGCAATTTGCCGCCACTGCGCTTAACCTCAGCCATGGCTTCAACCAACACAGGATTGCTGAAGAAATCACCCTGCTCGACAGCCCGACTAATGCGGGTCAACTCCTGATAAACGATGCGGCCGGCACCAATATTGAGATGGCCGACCTCCGAATTGCCCATCTGTCCCTCGGGCAAGCCTACGGCAAGCCCAGAGGCATCGATTTCGGTGGTGGGATAGTCGCGACGTAATCCGTCCAGACGTGGAGTACGGGCCTGGCAAGCAGCATTGTCCTCGCAACTCGGGTTAATGCCCCAGCCGTCGAGAATCATCAGGACCAACGGGCGACGTACTGCAGGCATGACTAGTCCCGTTCTCCGTGGTGAATTGCACGAACTTCCAGAGCAGGCAGGATTGCGATTGAGGGCACATCACTTAGATCCAGGCAGCCCCAACAATCACACTGATCGCAGCGCCCTTGCCAGGAATCTGCCCCCGCGCCGCACTTTTGGCAAACATAGGCAAAGCGGAACCGATCTTCCCCTCCCAACGCCTTCTGGTATTCTGCCACCGCATCGCTCAAGCGCTGACGACGCATGTGACTTTCGGCCAACACCAGATGCAGTTGCGGAAAATCTGCACCACTCTTTTCCAGACCGTGGAGCTGCTCCAAGGCCTCGTCGACCATTTCCACCCGCAAACAGAACTTGCCGAAAAAGAAGCGCAGCAACAGATCGTCAGGATGTTCTGCCACCTGCTGCCGATAGTAATCCAAAAGGGTAGTCGGATTTTCCTCGGCCATAGCCTGTTGCTCCAGGCGCTTAAGAAACACGCTGTTACCAAAACGCCGATAGCCGGCCTGCCAAGTTGCCGCCGCCTGCTCAGAACGCCCCTGCTGACGGAGCATTTCTCCCAAAGAGACCTGGGCCGGCAAAAAGTCGGGGGCGTCCTTGGCCAGTTTCTGATAACCAACCAATGCCTCGTCAAAGTGCTCTTCGGCTTCCGCTTGCTGGGCCGTCTGATAGCGCAGGCCGTTGAGCAGGTCCTTTTCGGCAACTTGAGCCTCGCCGGTGCTCTTTTTTACCAGCCGTTTCTGCACTGCAAGAGCATCACTCCACTGCTGCTGAGCCTGATAGAGATCGCGCAATCCAACCTGGCCCTGATAATTATCCCCATCCAGATCGAGCAGTTCACGATAACAATCCGCCGCCTCGCTTAACCGCTGAGTCTTCCCATAGGTCTCGGCCAGAGTAAAGAGTATGGTGAGATCCTTGGGAGCGAGCTTGCGGGCACGCTGCAGCAGACTAATGCTTTCGTCTACTTCACCTTCGGCCAGCTGGACCTCGGCCAAGGCACTTAACACCTCGATGCGACCGCCATCCATGCTAAGGGCCTTTTGCAACAATCTGCGGGCCTTGGTGCTGTCCCCGGAACGCAACCGTGCCAGACCTTCACGGTGCAGCTCGACCACTTCCCGCTCTCGTTTTTCCGAGCGGGTGCGCCGCCAGCCCTTAAGCATATAGCTGGCCGCCCCGTAAAGATGCAGTAGATAACCGATGGTCAAACCCAACACAATGCAGGCCACCACCACGATCGCCGGAGAGGCATGTAGTACATAGTCCGGATAGAAGACAATGGCCATTTCTGCGGGATTAAGCTGCAGAAAATAGATAAAAAACAACATGAACAGGATAATCAGCAGCAGTAGAGCCATGATGGTCATAGTCCTCCTCCTTGGTCGCCGAGGCGACAAACAGTGCTTCAACGATTATGGTAGGGCTCATTACGCAAGATGGTAAAACCCCGATAAAGTTGTTCAAGCAATAGCAGTTGCGCCATTTGATGGGTCAGGGTCATTGCCGAGAGGGACAGCAGTAGATTGGCCCTCTCCTTAACGGTACGGCTCAAGCCATAGGCGCCACCGATGGCAAACAGCAATTCACCGGTACCCTCTAGCATATGCCGGCCAAGAAACTCGGACAGCTCTTCCGAACCCAAATTTCGTCCCTGTTCGTCGAGGGCGACAAGATAGGCACCAGCCGGTACCCGGGCCAGGATACGCTCGCCCTCTTGTTTGCGAATCGTCTTGGGGTCGGCCTTGGAACCGCCCTTGGCCTCTTTAAGCTCATGGCTGTTAAAGGCGATGTAGCGTTGGATGCGGCTGGAATATTCAGCCACGCCTTCCCGTAAAAAAGGCTGTGAAAGCTTGCCAACGCTGATCAGTCCGATTTTCATGAAGGGTCTGCTGGCCCCTCGGGCTGGGTCTCTTCGCCAACGGTCAGTTCCGCCGCTTCGCTCCAAAGGCCATCCAGATCGTAAAATTCCCGCACCGAGTCCTGAAAAATGTGCACCATGACATCACCATAATCGATCAGCACCCAACGCCCTTCTTTCATGCCTTCAATGGCCAGGGGCATGGTGGCGTGTTCCTTTTTCAGGCCAAGATGGATAGAGTCGGCCACCGCTTGCACTTGACGATCAGAGCGGCCCGAAACGATCAGCAGGTAGTCGGTCAGCGAAGAGATCTTTCGCACATCGAGCAGACGGACATTGAGGGCCTTCTTGTCCAGGGCATAAGCAGCACAGAGCTGCGCGCGTTCTTGGGTTTGCAAAATCTTTATAACCTTTCCCGGCAACGATATAAATCGTGCTGGCAGATGTAATCTTCAACAACAGAGGGGACTAAATAACGGATGGAACCTTGTGCAGCGATCTGCTGGCGAATCTGGGTCGAGGAGATATCGAGGAATGTCTCCTGCAGCAAAACCACCCGGTTACCACTACAGTGTAGCAAAATATTCGACTGTTTATCGTAACAGAACTGCCCCCGTATGACAACGGGCAGCAGCGCCAGCGGATCGTCTCCGGCGTGGCCTGGGCGGGCGGCCACCACCAGGTTTGTCAGTTCGAACAGGCGGGAATAATCTTTCCAGGTATCGATGGCCCGGTAGGAGTCCATGCCAATAATAAAATAGAATTCGTCCTCCGGAAACTGAGTATGCAAAATTTCCAGAGTTGCGACTGAATAACTCTTTCCCGGTCGCTGCGCTTCGAGATCGCAGGCAGAGAAGTACGGGTTGTCAGCCACTGCCGCCTCAACCATGGCATAGCGGTGGGCAAAGGGGATATCGTCTGCCAACGGCTTATGAGGGGGGGTCGCCGCCGGCATGAATAATACCCGGTCGAGCCCGCAGGTCAGGCGCACTTCTTCAGCGATCCGCAAATGAGCCAGATGAATAGGATTGAAGGTCCCGCCGAGAATACCGGTCTTCATTGTTGCAAATCCCTTTCCCTGCTCACCGAGCTAGGGACGAACCTGGCCATCACCAAGCACCACAAATTTTCGAGTGGTCAGATCTTCCAGACCCATGGGACCGAAGGAGTGGAGCTTAGTGGTGGAAATACCGATCTCGGCGCCAAGACCGAACTGGTTGCCGTCGGAGAAACGGGAAGAGGCGTTGACCATGACCACACTGCTATTGACCTCGCGCACGAAGCGCTGGGAATTACGGTAGTCGTTGGTAACGATAACCTCTGTATGCAGGGAACAGTACCGACGAATATGCTCGATAGCCTCGTCGATATCTTCGACCACCTTGACCGCCAGAATCAGATCAAGATATTCGGCGCTCCAGTCCTCTTCCGTAGCTGCGACCACCTCGGAGGCAAATTCGCGGGTCACAGAGCAACCGCGCAACTCGACGCCCTTGCCCTTGAGGGTAGCAACGATGCGCGGCACGAAAGTCTCGGCGATGTCCTTGTGAATCAGCAGGGTTTCCATTGCATTGCAAACCCCGGGTCGCTGGACCTTGGCGTTAACACAAATACGCTCGGCCATCTCGTAATCGGCGCTGGCATCAATAAACGTATGACAGACCCCTTTATAATGCTTGATGACCGGAATCCGGGAATTCTCGCTGACAAAGCGAATCAGACCTTCACCGCCACGAGGGATGATCAGGTCGATATATTCTTCCAGCTTCAGCAGTTCGGTGATCGCGGTACGATCGGTGGTGGTCACCACCTGCAGGGCACCGGCAGGCAGGCCCATAGCCAGCAGTTCCTTCTTCAACACAGCACCGATGGCGACGTTGGAATTAATGGCTTCTGAACCGCCACGCAGCACTACCACGTTGCCGCTCTTCAAGCACAGGCCTGCGGCATCGGCGGTCACGTTGGGACGAGATTCGTAGACGATGCCGATCACCCCCAAAGGGATACGCATGCGGCCAACCTGAATACCGTTGGGCCGCCGCCGCATGTCGCTAATTTCACCGACTGGATCGGGTAATTCAGCGACCTCGCGCAGGCCATCGGCCATACCGGTAATGCGCTCGTCGTTAAGCATTAAGCGATCGATCATGGCAGCGGACAGACCCTTTTGCCGAGCACGTTCCAGATCCTTCTCGTTAGCTTCAACAAGGGCCGGAGCGGCCTGCTCTAAAGCATCGGCCATACGCCGCAACATATCGTTCTTGGCCGTGGCCGACAGGTTGGCCATGATTCGTGTTGCCTGTTGCGCTTCTTGCGCCAGCGCCAGCATCTGTTCCTGAATCGTCATTGCTCACTCCTTACAAATAGCGGCCCGTTGTCCAGCCTGCTTTTTCAATACCAAATTGTCTCGATGAACCACCTCGGCACCATACTGGTAGCCGAGCAGCCCTTCGATATCCTGAGAATTATGCCCTTGAATACGCACCAGTTCAACCTGAGAATAGTTGATGATGCCCCGGGCGAACTCGCGCCCCTCGGGATCGCAGAGTCGCACCGCATCGCCTCGTTCGAAACTCCCCTCAATTACGGAGATTCCCGAGGGCAACAGACTCTTACCCTTAGCCACCAGCGCATGGCGAGCCCCTTCATCGACCAACAGACGGCCGCGGGGCTTCTTGGTAAAAGCGATCCAGTGCTTACGGGCCGTGAGACGGTCGACCGCAGGCAGAAACCAGCTGCCTAGCTCCTCACCGGCAAACAGCCGGGGCAGCACCCGTGGCTGACGGCCGTTGACGATGACCGTGCTGACGCCATAGAGGGAAGCCAACTTGGCCGCTTCGATCTTGGTCGCCATACCGCCGGTGCCAACCTCGCTGCCGGCGCCGCCTGCCATCGCCTCGATCTCTGGGGTAATATGCTCGACCCTGGAGATGAGCCTGGCCTGGGGATTTGTTCGCGGGTTACTGTCGTAGAGACCATCGACATCGGACAGAATCACCAGCAGATCGGCCTCGGCCAGGTTAGTCACCAGAGCCGAAAGATTGTCGTTGTCACCGAAACGGATTTCGTCCACCACCACCGTGTCGTTCTCGTTGATGATAGGAATGATGCTGAAGTCGAGCAGCGTCATGAGGGTATTGCGGGCGTTGAGAAAACGCCTCCGGTTGGCCAGATCGTCCCGGGTCAGCAGAATCTGCGCGACTCGCCGATCACCGACACGAAAAGCGTCTTTGTAAAAGCGCATCAGCCGGCCCTGGCCGATAGCCGCTGCTGCCTGCTTGAGGGGAATGGTAGGCGGCCGGCCGACAATGCCAAGATCGCCCTTACCGGCAGCTACCGCACCGGAAGAAACCAGCAGCACCTCGTAGCCCTGCTCGACCAGCTCGCAGAGATCGGCGACCAGCGTATGGATAATGGCCGGATCAACACCATCGGTACCGACCAACACACCACTGCCGATCTTGATGACGACCCGTTTAACTTTTGCCAGAAGTTCTTTGCGCATGCCCGATCCCTCTTCGCAAACCGGCATAATTGCTTATGAATTTGCACTGAATTTTACGTGCATCGCCGACAGCCTGTCAAGCCGGACCAAACTCGTCAAAGTCTTCGCCAGAACGCAGCCGGGACAGTTCCTTTGCGACACAAGCCACCAGTTCCTCGAGACCGTCCCTGCTGACCGCCGAAACCATCAAGGTTTTGAAACCCCGCTCGGCAAAGATCGCCGCGATGGCGTCTGCCTGCTCGCGCACCTCGGTCACATCGGACTTGCTCAACACTACAATCTGCGGTTTTTCCAGCAGCTTCGGATTATGCCGCTCCAGTTCCCGGTTGATGGTATCGAAGCGTTCCACCGGATCCCCCTCCTGCAGATCGGTCAGATCGACCATATGCAGAAACAGATCGGTACGTTCGATATGGCGCAAAAAGCGGGTACCCAGACCGTGCCCTTCGCTGGCGCCCTCGATGAGACCAGGGATATCCGCCACAACGAAACTCTGATAACCACCGTAACCCACCACGCCGAGATTAGGCACCAGGGTGGTGAAGGGATAGTCGGCGATCTTGGGCCGGGCTGCGGATATCGCGGAAATCAGGGTCGACTTGCCAGCATTGGGCATACCCACCAGGCCGACATCAGCCAGCAGTTTGAGTTCCAGGCGCAGCCAGATCTCGTCACCGGGCATTCCCGGTTGCACATGACGGGGTGCCCGGTTAGTGCTGGTCTTAAAGCGGGCATTCCCACGCCCCCCCTGACCGCCCTTGACGGCCACAAAGCGCTGCCCCCGGTCCTTGAGATCGGCCAGCACTTCGCCACTCTCCTGGTCGTAGACCAATACGCCTGGTGGCACAAGGATCAACAGATCCTCGCCATTTTTACCATGACGGTTCGCACCCATGCCATGGCTGCCCCTCTTGGCTTTGTAGCGGACCTTGTAGCGTAAATCAAGCAAGGTTCCTAAAC
>MAXT01000349.1 GCA_001751225.1 Desulfuromonadales bacterium C00003107
AGATATTCCTCTCCCCGTACCAGGTCGAGGGCAGTGGTACAGAAGGGAATGGTGGTTTCAGCCAGATCGATATCGTCGATGAGCAGGGCAAAATTCTGGCGGGTTGTATCCTGATGGATGAAGGAATTGCGGGTCATAATCAGGGTGTAGAACACGCTCTTTCTGGCAAATTGAGATAACCAGTCGAAAAACCCGTCTTTTTCATGATTATTTTCGATCAGGTAATCAAAACGCGAATCCTTGAAGGCCTCACTTTGCAAATAATTGGTGAATCGACGCTTTACCGCATTGGCGTTGGGTTCGGTAGCGTACATGGCACCGATGATGGCGCCCATGCTGGTACCGGAGATAACATCGATGGTCAAACCACATTTTTCAAAGGCCTCCAGTACGCCAATATGGGAAAGGCCGCGAGCGGCACCGCCACCTAAGGCCAGTCCGAGTTTTGGGCGTGGAAACATCCGCAATAATCCCCTTTACGATGGCAATAAATCCTTCCTTCAAGGGCGCTGGCCTCTCCTATTTATTATATATCAGACAGGCGTGTTTTAAATTGGTAAATCCTAAAGCTCGTGTTAGCTTGGTCCAATCATTTTTGGGAGGAGATGGTCCATGCACCGTATCAAGGATTGGCCCGAAGACGAACGACCGCGGGAAAAGCTGCTGTATCGCGGCCCGCAGATTCTCAGTGCGGCCGAGCTGCTGGCCCTGGTGCTGCGCACCGGCGATGCAACATCGAAGATGAGCGCCCTTGACCATGCCCGGTTGCTTCTCGAGCGGTTCGGTTCATTGCAGCAGCTGGCTTGTGCTTCCCTAGCCGAACTGCAAACGGTCAAAGGGATCGGCCCGGCCAAGGCAGCAGAACTGCAAGCAGTGTTCGAGATTGCACGACGCTTTCAAGAGCAGCCCCTGCGCGCCGGCAGTCGCTACAGTCATCCGCAGGAGGTCTACCAACACTTTCGTGGCCGTCTGGCCGATCGCAAGAGGGAACTGTTTATCGTGCTGCTCCTCGACAGCAAAAACCGCCTGTTGCGCGAAGTGCAGATTTCCGAAGGCAGCCTGACCGCCAGCATCGTCCACCCCCGCGAGGTGTTTGCCGCGGTGGTGCGGGAATCGGCCGCCGCTCTGCTGCTGGTTCATAACCACCCTTCAGGCGATCCGACCCCGAGCCGGGAAGACAGGGAAATCACCGCCCGTTTACGGGAAGCCGGTGAGCTTATGGGCGTGCGGGTTTTGGATCACATTGTCATCGGTACCGAGGGCTATGTCAGTTTCGCCGACCAGGGGCTGTTGTAGTTCTCCGCTAGTAGCAGTTGCTCAGCATTGGCGGGGCGTGATAGAGTTACAAGGCTTTGCATTGACAGAGACCGGCGGTAAGCGCGGTCTCTTTCTCTTTTGTTCCTGAGGTTTGTAAACGAGAGCTCTATTCGCCTCGCTATAAATTTTAAAAATACGATCCAACCTTGCCTGATTACCCTACATGGCTTCATCTCCACAAGCTTGCTGGGGATGGAAAGAACTCAAAAAATATGACTGATCGATCGCTAAAAACTCAATTACTCGCCCCCGCTGGCAGCCTGGAAGCTTTCTTCGCCGCCATGGAAAACGGTGCTGACGCCGTCTATTGCGGTCTCAAGGAATTTTCTGCTCGAGCCAAGGCGCGCAATATCAATCTGACCGAGCTGGAGGGCATGTTGTCCTATGCCCGCCAGCGCGACCGGCAGATCTACGTAACCGTCAACACCCTGGTCAAAGAAGCAGAGCTGCCCCGCCTGGTTGAGACCCTGGCGGCCCTGGAAGCCCTAGGGGTGGATGGGGTGATTCTACAGGATCTGGCGGTGTGGCGGCTGATTCGCGACCATTTTCCCGGTTTGCGACTGCACGCCTCGACCCAGATGACCATTCACAACAGCGCCGGGGTGCGCATGTTGGAGCGGATGGGCTTCACCCGAGCCGTGTTGGCCCGCGAGCTGACTTTGGAGGAGATCGCAGTCATCCGCCGTAACACCACCATGGAATTGGAGCACTTTGTCCATGGTGCCCTATGCTTCTGTTTCTCCGGTCAGTGTTACTTTTCCTCCTGGCTCGGTGGCAGAAGCGGCAATCGTGGCCGTTGTGCCCAGCCCTGTCGGCGCATCTACAGCAGTCGCGGTAAGGATGGCTACTATTTCTCGCCCAACGACCTTTCGGCCATCGATCTGCTGCCTGAATTAGCTGCGGCTGGCATCGGCAGCTTCAAGATCGAAGGTCGAATGAAGAGTGCCGAGTATGTGGCCAACGTGGTCGCCGCCTACCGCCAGGTTCTCGACGCTCCGCAGAAGCAGCGTGCCGCGGTGCTCAAGCAGTCTAAGGAGTTGCTCAAGGCTTCTTTTGGGCGTTTGCCGACCAAGGGCTTTCTTGTCGGTCCCAATCCCACTGATATCGCCATTCCGAGCCTCAAGGGGGCCACCGGCCGCTTTCTCGGTGAGGTACAGGCGGTTCGGGGTACTCAGCTGACCTTTAAGAGTCGCGATCGACTCCATGTTGGCGACCGTCTGCGAATTCAGCCCAAAAGCGATCGGGCCGGCACCGCCTTTACCGTACGCGAACTGTTTCTTGGTCGCAACGCGGTTAAAGTGGTCTCCACCGGTGCTCAGGTAACGGTCAATAGTCCTTTTCGTAACACCTTTAAGGTGGGTGATACGGTGTTCAAGGTTGCTTCCGGACAGGCCTTTACCCTCAGCGAGCCGGCCTGTCGGCGCAAGCTGCAGCAGGCCGGGAAAGCCCCGTTGCCGGTAAGTATGGAGGTTGGACTAGTCGATGAAACCCTCACCGTGGCGGCTGAGGTCGGTCCCTGGAGTCTGGAGTGCAGTTATCCGGTAACGGTCCACCCGGCCAGTAGCAGCCCGATCAGTAAGGAGACCCTGCAGGGGGTCTTTGAACGTAGTGGCGAAGCTCCCTTCGTTTTGCGCAATTTTCGAGTCAGTGAACTGCCGCCGGTGGTCATCCCGCCCAGCCGGCTTAAAGAATTGCGCCGCGACTTCTATCGACAGCTGGCCGAACTGGTGGCCCGGGAGCGTAAGGCTGCCCGCCATAGTCACTTGGAACAGGCCCGAGCCGCGCTGCTTTCTCCGCAGGCGTCACAACGCGCCACGTCTCGACAGATCACCGTGGCCGTCGGTCAACCGCGGGATGCCCATATCCTCAACGATGCAGGGGTCGATCGCGTACAGATACCCCTTTCGCCATCTACAATACAGAGCCTTGGCCGTCGCTTGACCGGCCGTGAATCCCAGGTGATATGGGATGTTCCCTTTGTCATTCTTGATCAGGAATGGGCCGACTACCGTACCGCAGTGGCGATTCTCATCGAGCGGGGTTTTAACTCGTTCCGGCTTAATAATCTGGGTCATTTTGATCTATTCGACGATGCATCCTCGCTGCAATTGAGTACCGGCTTCCGCCTCTTCAGCCTTAACAGCCAGGCGGTTCAGGCTTGGCGGGAACTGGGCGCGAAGGAAACGGTTCTTTATCTGGAGGATGAGCGAAACAATCTGGGTGAGTTGTTGGCCCGCCAGGGCGATGCGGCCATTACCGTGTACGGCGCGGTGCCGCTGATCACCTCCCGTATTCGCATTGGCGGTCTGCGGCCAGGCAGTCGGCTGCAGTCCGACCGGGGCGATGGCTATCGCATCGAAAAGCGGGCCGGGCTGACGGTACTCTGTTCGGAGACCGATTTTTCCTTGCTCGACAGGATGCAGGAATTACAGAAGCTCGGTTGCCAACATTTCATTGTCGATTTGGCACATGTCGGCCCCTTCTCAGCTCAAGGCAAAAAAGTTCTCGAAGCCCTCAAACGGGGCCAGGGCGTGGCCGGCACCTCGCCCTTTAATTACGACGTCGGCATAGAGTAGGGGACTAGTTAGTGTCCATCTGGAAACTCAGGATGGACATGGTGTAGTTTTCATATGGGAAAAGGGCCGTTTCCGGATGAAAGCTAGTTATTTTTGGCTAGCGCTTGTCCGGCAGGGAGGCAAAGAGCCTGCTCATCAGGTTGGTCAAAGCCTCCTGACGCAGGTTCATGGCGAAAACTACTGGCATGGACGCCGCTCCCCCTGCTTGGCCGTTGCCACGGCCCCGCCAGAGTTCTTGGCTACCCACCTTACTCACCAATCGCGCTTCACCGGCGATCTCTGCTTCCGGCGGTGGGTTGCGCTCCCTCAGAGAGGTAGGTAGAAACAGAAAGTCGATATGCAGCGTCAGGACCGCATCGGCCCCTTGCGGTGCTCGTGCGGTCAGTTCGGCGGCGCTCGCCTCGCTGTGATAG
>MAXT01000350.1 GCA_001751225.1 Desulfuromonadales bacterium C00003107
CGTCAAGACCTTTGAACTTTTGGACGAACTCTTCAGCCGAGGAGAAAGCCACCTGGTTGATGTATTTGCGGATCTCGTCGGCGGTCATGCCGATACCGTTGTCCTTGATGGTCAGGGTGCCGGCATCCTTGTCGATGCTGATATCGACCACATAGTCTTCGGACAGCTGCAGGCCCTCGACCAGGTTGACATGCTGCAATTTGGTGATGGCGTCGACGGCGTTGGAGACCAGTTCCCGCAGGAAGATTTCCTTTTCGCTGTAGAGCCACTTTTTAATAATTGGAAAGATGTTCTCGGTATGGATGGAGATATTGCCCTTTTCGGGCTGGTTGTGCTCGGCCATGGTCGCTTTGTCCTCCTGGGGCTGATTGATTTTCTGCTCAAAACTGTGGCAAATGTAGGCATCTAAGGAGCATTTGTCAACCTTGCTGGCGACGCAAAAAATCCGCGCTACTGCGTTGCAGGGCTTCAACCTCCCCTGTGACGCCGCCGGAGCGAAGTGGACGTTTTGCGAACAAGGAGGGCAACTGTCCGAGCGTAGCGAGTTTTTGCCCGCCCGCAAAATGTCTGCGTAGTGCAGGGAACCCGCAGGGCAAGGAGCCGGGGCGCGTTTTTCTGCTTACTCTTTTGCCGCGCAGAAAAAGAGTAAGTCGTCGCGCGGGGCCGCAACCCCGCGGTGTAGTGTTCGAATACAAAAAGGAACGCCCACCATAAAAGATGAGCATCCCTTTTAATCAAAAACTTCGACCATTCAGCGAAAAAAGCTACAGCACCTTGATCACCAGCACCCGTAGATCGACATTACCGATATTAGTCCAACCACGCATCTCATCCGCAGGAATTTCGATCAACGTATCGGCACCGAGGGCCGCACTCTCCTCCCCTACTTCCAGCGTGCCGCACCCTTCCAACACATAAAAGATAACGTCAAAGGGATTGGGATGCTTTTCCAGAACCTCGCCCGGCTTGAAACAGAGATGAATGACCTCGGTTCTATCCGAGGCAAACAGCATATGGGCAGCGATGTTGATGGGGACCTGCTCGGCGTCTTTCAGATGAGTCAATTTCATGTTAGTTCTCACTTTCTTGATTGTAAAAACAAAAACTTACTCACGCTCGTTCGCTTCGCTCACTAAAGCCGCAAAGACGCCAAGAAGTACAAGACCTTTTCAATCGCTTGCGGTTCGACTTTTCTTACTTTGCGTCTTGAGCAACTGCAAGGAGCGGGCGTGAGACATGTTTTGGTCTAATTCTAACAGCGGTTCCCGTAAAAAGTGGGCGGCGACGGGGGGTCGCCGCCCGATAGGAACAGGAGGTTTTGCTGTTGTTAATCGTTATCAGCCGAGAATCTCTTTGAGGTCCTGTTCCGCGGTGGTGATGGGTGCAATATTGAAGTTCTCCACCAGGAAGTTCAGGACGTTGGGAGTGACGAACGCGGGCAGTGTGGGTCCGAGCTTGATGTTCTTGATACCGAGGTGCAGCAGGGTCAAGAGGATAACCACGGCCTTCTGCTCGTACCAGGAGAGAATCATCGAGAGGGGCAGATCGTTGACTCCGCACTCAAAGGCACCCGCCAAGGCCACAGCGATCTGAATCGCGCTGTAAGCGTCGTTGCACTGGCCGATATCGAGCAGGCGCGGAATACCACCGATGTCGCCGAAATCGAGCTTGTTGAAGCGGTACTTGCCGCAGGCCAGGGTCAGGATCACGCTGTCCTGAGGAACCTTCTCGGCAAACTCGGTGTAGTAGTTACGGCCCGATTTGGCGCCGTCGCAGCCTCCGATGAGGAAGAAGTGCTTAATATCGCCGTTCTTGACCGCTTCGATGATTTTATCCGCCACGCCGAGTACCGCGTTATGACCAAATCCGACCAGAATCTCCTTGCCCGGGGCTTCTGCAACATCAGGGCTGGCCAGAGCCTTGTCGATGACTGCGCTAAAATCAAAGCCATCGATGTGAGTCACCTCAGGCCAAGCGGTGCAACCCCAGGTGAAGAGTCGGTCCTTATAGGAGTCGGCCGGTTTCTGAATGCAGTTGGTATTGAAGATAATCGCACCGGGGAACTGGGGCAGTTCTGTGGCCTGGTCCTGCCAGGCGCCGCCGTAGTTGCCGGTCAGGTGGGCGTATTTCTTCAGGCCCGGATAACCGTGGGCGGGGAGCATCTCGCCATGGGTATAGACGTTAATGCCTTTGCCCTCGGTCTGCTTGAGCAGTTCTTCGAGCATTTTCAGGTCGTGACCCGAGACCAGGATTCCTTTGCCGGCCTTGGTGCCGGTATTAACCGGGGTCGGCACCGGATGGCCGTAATTATCGACATGGCCCTCATTGAGCAGTCCCATCACCGTCAGGTTGTGCTTTCCGCACTCCATGGACAGGTTGACGAAATCCATCAGGCCGAGATCGGGGTCACAGGTGGCAAAGAGTGCTTCTTCGATAAATGCTGCTACTTCAGGATCAGTCTTGCCGAGAATGCGGGCGTGGTCGGCGTAGGCGGCCATGCCCTTGAGACCATAAATGAGAATTTCTACCACAGAGCGGACGTCAGCATCGCTGTGCAACTTTTCGATGCCGAGCTGTTCGCCCTGGGTTACCAGGTCGGCTGCCGGAATCCAGGCCGGAGCGCCTTTTTCAAAGGTTGGCGCCTTAATGCCATTAACCTTGCGGAAAGCGTCTTCATAGAGGTTTTGAGCTTTATT
Source organism: Desulfuromonadales bacterium C00003107 (assembly GCA_001751225.1). Classification (GTDB taxonomy): domain Bacteria; phylum Desulfobacterota; class Desulfuromonadia; order Desulfuromonadales; family Syntrophotaleaceae; genus Syntrophotalea_A. The sequence goes on from MAXT01000350.1 coordinate 2,697, forward strand.
TTTAAGCTTACCGCATTGACTAATAATATTAGCCAGGCGGGCAGCATCGAAATCGACGTTGGTCACCGTGGCAAATAGGCCCTCAATCAAAAAGGCGTCGAAAGCGGGATCGGTCATGCCGAGCTTACGCGCTTTGCTGGTAAAAAATCCGAGCCCCTGCAGACCATGGAGCAGATTGTCCTGCAGCGCTGCCACATTGGGTTGTTTACCGCACACCCCAACTTTATTACACCCGGTACCGTTGGCTGCTTGCTCGCATTGATGGCAAAACATGGATGATCTCCTTTAATGAGGGATAAATATTTGAGGATTGGGTTATTCTTGCCTCTTTGTTGGGCTCAGACTATCCCAGGCTGGAATGTGAGATATTGATGCGCGTCAATTTTATGATTATAAATCGAATAAACTAGTTTTATCGTTTCCCATGTATTCAACAATGATTAACCTGCCCCTGTTTGCCGCCAAATACCAACTCTGTTATGCTCATCCATAAGCATCCAAATTTATTCGCTCTTTGAGTAGAAAAGGGAGTTGCTATGAGCCAAGCTGTTCAAGGCAATAATCGAGTCGATCGCCTTTCTGCTGTGGATATCAGTCAATTACCTGCCGATGGTGGCGCCCAGTACAATCGTCTGATCTTTGAGAAGAGTCCCTACCTTTTACAGCACGCTGAAAACCCCGTCGATTGGTATCCCTGGGGCGAAGAGGCTTTTGCCTTGGCCCGCCGCGAGGACAAGCCGGTGCTGGTCTCTATCGGCTACTCGACCTGCCACTGGTGCCACGTCATGGAACACGAATCCTTCGAAAATGAAGAAGTGGCGGCCGTCATCAATCGTT
>MAXT01000351.1 GCA_001751225.1 Desulfuromonadales bacterium C00003107
ACATCCAGTTTTTATCTATTAAAGAGAAAACGACCTTAATAGCCAAAAACATGGTTATTGTGATCAGACTGCTACGCACAACATATTATGCATAGTGGCTGGATTAAGCGACTTACGCATTATATGTTGTGCGCAAGTCGCTGAATCGCTCCTAGCTTTCTAGGCACTCCTGACATGTGTGCCCCGACGAGGGCATGGCACCTTTGGTGAGAAATGGAGACTTGGTTGTTTTTGAAATTCAGGAGGACTTTTCCGAAGGAGACCTTGTGGTGATTCTTGATCCATGGGGGGAGCTTCTAGTACGACGTTATCGGAGACGGCACCCGGATGTATTTCTGGTCAGTGAAAACCCGGACTTTCCGCCTCAGAAAATCGATACCAGCTATGAACTCATCGGCCTGGTACAAGCGGTATGGCATTCAGTAAAATTTTGACCCCTTCCGGGCGCGACTGAAAAATCAAAAAACTACCTACCCCCTACCCCTCACTTAATCCCTAAAACCTGAAACATAAGCGGAAAATAATATTCAAAAAAAAAGGACTGCCGGCTTAACTGGCAGTCCTTTTTTCATTTTTTATTGCGACGGTGGAAAATCCCCGATGGGACGTTACCCCACTTTGAGTTTTAGTCAAGACCAATTTACGTTTATCGCAATTTTCTAGGGAACCTCACCTAAATTTTCATAAAATCCCAGCTTTTATTGCAAAGGACAGAAAATCCGCAATATATCATTTCAAAGTTCAGTCAAGATTTTTCTTGATTTTATAGTTTTTACTTTTTCCTTGCGCGAAACTTTTTTTGACATATAAAGGAGTCATTCACGGCCGGTGAAGTGTTTTACAGATTATCTAAGTACAAATTTAAAGCTTAGGTAAGTCTCTACATACCATTAAAGTGTGCATATCGCTGATGGTAACTATACTTAATTACATAACTTTCAATTTATTTAATTTCCTATTGAACAAAGGATAAATCAATGACTTCAAATCATAATTTCGAACTTATTGTAGTTGATGAATTTGCGAAAAGAATGGGAGTAGGCAGAACAACCGTTTTTAAATGGAAGGATGAAAATATAGTTGTTCAAGGTGAACACTACTTCAGTATTGGCAAGGTACTTCGTTTTTTATGGAGCAAGGAAACCATTGTTAGTTTGGTAAAAAGAAATACACCAATTAAACAAGATCTTGCTCCACCAATTGTTCCTAGATACTTACAAAAAAAGAGTCAACAAGGATCTAGAATAAACCTTGATCTCTGCTGACACCGGAATCTGAAGATTAACAATCATTTGGTTAATTGAAACGGCCTCCCTATTTTCAGAAAACGGAATTGAAGGGAGGTGCCATAAACAAGAAAGAGGGAAGCAATGAAAAACATTGAAAAAACAGAAGAAACTATAACTGCTCAGCGGGGCAACATCAGCAGAAAACCAGGATCCAGTAAACTATATGTCGACTTAAGGTATTACGGCAGGCGCATAGTGAAATCAACAGGCCTGCCAGACACACCCGAGAATCGTGAAAAGGCAAGCGCATTCCTGGCTCAGGTAATCAATAAGATCGATGCAAATACGTTCAATTTTGCCGATGCTTTCCCAAATGCTAGCGCAAAAGAAAAAGCAACTTTTGCACAGTTGGAGGACTGGGACTATAAACCGGAACCGAAAAATGTGCTAATTGGGACCTACATTAATTCCTGGATGGCCAGGATTTGGGATAAATTTGATTCGGAATCAAAGAAACGGGACTACAAGAGCATTATTGACTACTGGATTGTGCCTTTTTATGCAGAAAAAACTTTCGCCAAATTTACTAAGGTCCAGCTAAAAGAATTCATCAGTTCTCTCAAACAAAAAGACGGTCCAAAAGCTGGGAAGAACTTATCCCGTTCAAGGTGCAACAACATATTACTACCGCTGAAAGACATCTGGTATGACGCTTGCGATGAATACAATTGGAATCTGCGAGACCCATTTTTTATGATTTCTAAAAAACTTCCCAAAAAGCCTTCCAGTAAAAAAGTAGCGCAAAAAAGAAAAGTTTTTCGGTTTGACGAACTGATGTTAGTTCTCGACAAGATCAAACCGCAATATCGCTTAGCTACCGAGTTTATGCTCCGGACTGGATCAATCGGTTCTGAGGTAGCAGGACTTCGAAAAAGCGACATCGTCGGAGATTACATATTTTTCCGCAATTCGATTGTGCGAAAAAGAGAAAAGGAAGAATTGAAAACCGAATACCGAGACCGAGAGTTTCCGATCAGCGTTGGATTGAGGAAGGTCATTGATACTGCTATAGCACAGACAGAAGGAGAATACCTGTTCCTGACACCAACCGGCTTGAATTTCTCCGAAGGCACGTACCGGAAAAACGGGTGGACTCCTTCGTTAAAGCGCGCCGGACTGGAATATTGCGTCCCATATTCTCTGCGGCACACCTTCGCTGCCTGGTGCCTGGCGATCAACATGCACCCAGACCGCCTGGTGAATTTAATGGGACATGGATCCAGGAAAATGGTTTACGAAGTCTACGGATCTTACAGGCAAGGACTTGAAGCGGATGCCGAAAATATCTTGAAGTATTTCGGCCAGGATTTTATAGAACCAAGCGAATAAAGGGTAAAAAAATTCGCCATCTTCTCAGCAGAGCGAAAAGATGGCGAAAGTTTTGGTGAAAAAATGTTCCGAAAGGGGCCTAACCTTCTGTTTTTACAAACAAAGCAATAGTGGAGGTGGCGCGACTGACTGACACCCCATATCGCACCTGGCAGAGATGGGAAAACGAAGGAGCACAGGGACGCAGGGTCACAGAGATCGCGTTGAACTGGTTAAACCTCTACATCCAGAATGGAGACCTCAAAGTGGAATTATTCGCGACAAAAAAACAGGTTGCTGCTGATAAGATCAAAAACGTGAAAATCGAGATTGAAGACCATCGTATAGATCGAGACGAGGAAAACTTTCTCGAAGTGCTGGTGCGCTGCGAAATCGATGGGGTGACGAAAATTTTATCATATCAAAACGAGGGCGATTCCGACTTACAGCTTGAATGGAAGGAAACCGAACTCGATGTCGCCGGAATCCTTGAAGGGCTTGGGGTGCTGGATCTGTTGGAAGATGATGATGATGAATGGGAGGCGGGGGATCTTCTGAAAGAGATTTTTACTTTAGCTGGAGCGCAGTCCGAGGTTGATCGGGCGTTCCTGGAATACCTAAAGCGCGCACCTTATTTTGGCGCCGAGGATGACGACAGTGTCGCGGTTGAGAAAGACATGAATTTTGAAGTACATTTCGACGAAAGCGGGATCAACACGGTTTTCAGTGGATGCGGAATGTCGGCTGACACTATCGGCGTGATTTTCCAAAATACCTCGTTTGTGGATGTCAACAACATTACAGACGACCTGGAGGCCGCTTGCAAGGCAGCTACAAAAGAAGGTAAGGGTGCGCTTGAAGCGTGGGTCGAGGAGAGTTTTCGCAGAAAAACAGACACTGAATATCAGATCGAAAATCTGTATTAAGCCCATATTTCAGGAGGGAAACATGCTCGTTGGATATGCCAGGGTGTCAACCGCAGACCAAAGCCTCGACGTGCAACTCGATAAGTTGCACCAGGCAGGCATCGAAAAAATCTACCAGGAAAAGGCCTGCGGTTCCTGATCTGGTCGTCCAGAGTTGGAAGATTTCCGATCATCCCGGTGCTTCGCGATTAGCATTAACCCAGACCGCCTAGTGAATCTAATGGGACATGGATCCAGGAAAATNNAATTTTACAGGAAAGAGCTTGAAGCGGATATCGAAAAGATAATTGACTATTTCGGTCCGGATTTTTTGAAACCTAAGTCACGAGGGCAGAAAAAAAATCGCCACCTTCTCAGCAGAGCGAAAAGATGGCGAAAGTTTTGGTGAAAGAAAGCCCAAAAAGTGGCCTAACCTTCTGTTTTTACAA
>MAXT01000352.1 GCA_001751225.1 Desulfuromonadales bacterium C00003107
GCATTCAGGGTGTTGTTGCGATAGTACTTAAGGGGATTGGTTACGCTTTCGGCCACCTCGATAAAGGCGGCAAAATGCATCACCGCATCGGGCTGAAAGTCACGCAGGGTATCGGTAAGCAACTGGCGATCGCTCAGCTCACCGACCACCAGGTCGCCATGCAGAACAGCCCAGCGGTTACCGCTGGAGAGATTATCATAGACCAGCACCTGATAGCCTGCTTCGCCGAGAGCCTTCACGACGTGACTACCGATGTAGCCAGCACCACCGGTTACAAAGATCTTTTTCATTTTCTCCTCCTGAATTATGAATAAATCAACCGATAACTCTAAAAAGCACCCTCGTCAACTGTTGATGCACTCGCAAAAACTGACAGGATGGCTAAACAAAAATTTCGGCCTACAATGCTTGGTGTTTTTTCAGAAGTTCCAGACATACATCGAGTATGTCGAGGTCCTGAAAAAACGCCGTAACGCCATAGGGCTGACTTTTTGCGACGCCATCAACCGTTAGCTGTGGCGAATACGGGGATCGGCCAGCGCGTAACCCAGATCCGCCAGCAGATTACCGACCAGGGTCAGTACCGCTCCGATCACCAATATCCCCATGATCAGCGGATAATCGCGCATCATAACCCCGTCGTAAAAAAGCTTACCCATGCCAGGGATAGCAAAAATGGTCTCGAAGATCACGCTGCCCCCGATCAATCCCGGCACCGACAAACCTAGAATGGTAATTACCGGCAACAGGGCATTGCGCAGGGCATGCTTCCAGATCACCGCTTTTTCCGTCAGGCCCTTGGCCCGGGCGGTGAGGATATAATCCTGGCGGATCACCTCCAGCATATTGGCCCGCATATAGCGGGAAAAACCGGCCAAGCCACCAAAAGCCGAAACAAAAACCGGCAGCACCAGATGATGTAGCATATCGAGAATCTGCCCGGACCAGCTTAAATAATCGTAGCCCAGAGATTTTAAACCAACAATGGGAAACAACCCGTAGCGCACCCCGAGCACATCCATCAACAACAGAGCCAGCCAGAACGAAGGCGTGGCGAAACCGATAAAGACGAAGATGGTGGTCAGGCGGTCGAAATGGGAGTTGCGCCGTACCGCCGAAAAAATACCGATGGGTACCGCCACGAGCAGAATCAAGCCGATGGAAAGGACATTAATCAGGATGGTCACCGGCAGCCTCTCGGCGATCTTGGCGGTCACCGGCCGCCGGTCCTGTGAGAAAGAATCGCCAAAGTCGAAGCGCACCAGCCTACCGAGCCACTTACCGTACTGAACCATCAGCGGCTGATCAAGATCGTATTGGGCACGCAACCGTTGTTGCAACTCAACGCTTACTTCGGGATTAAGCTGAGTCTGCATATCGGTGGGTTCGCCGGGGGCCAGATGGATCACCGCAAAGGAAATCAGGGTGATCCCCAACAGCAGCGGCACCATCAAAATTAGGCGTTTAAAAAGATAAAGCAACATGGCAACTCTTAGCAGCTAAGCCATTAATTTATGGTGGGAACTCTTAGCCATTGTCAACGATTATACTTCTGTTCTTCGGCCGGAACATACCAGCGTATAAAATTATGCATGATGCCTGCCGGTGCCGGTTCAATCCCACGAAAACGGGCCGCGACCACCGGTAGACTTTCTGGTACATAGAGGAAAGTGTAAGGCTGTTCTTCAGCCAGTATCTCCTGAAATCGGTCGTAGAAACGCTTGCGCTCTTTCTGGTCAAAGGTGCGCCTACCCGCCTCCAGAAGCTGATCGACCTCGGTATTTTGAAAGGCGATAAAATTAAGCTCACCAGGCCCGGTTTTGCTCGAATGCCAGACATTGTAAACATCCGGATCGATACCCCCGCTCCAACCGAGTATAGTGGCGTCGAAATTGCCGGGATTTATAAACTCCTTGAGGAAGGCGGCCCACTCCACAACCCGCAGCTTGACCTTCACTCCCACTTCGGACAGACGACGCTGAATAATCTCGCCAGCCTTGACCCGCTGGTCGTTGCCCTGATTGGTAACGATGGTAAAGGCCAAAGGCTTCCCACCCCGGTCGAGCACCCCGTCGCCGTCGCTGTCCTGCCAGCCGGCCTCAGCCAGCAGGGCGCGGGCACGCTGCGGGTCGTACCGGTATAGCGACACATCGGAGTTGTGAGCCCAGCTGCCGGGCTTATAGGGGCCGCTAGCGACCTGACCGAGTCCGAGCAGCACACCGTCGATGATCTCCTGCTTGTCGATGGCGTAAGACAGAGCTTGGCGAACCCGCTTGTCCTGGAACATCGGCCGATGCAAATTGTAGCCAAGATAGGTATAGGCAAAGGCCGGGTAGCGATACTTACGAAACCGTCGGCGGAAAGCCGGAGTATCGGTCTGCCTGGCATACTGCAGGGGGGTTAGCCCCATGTGATCAAGGCCTCCGGACTGCATCTCAAGAAACATGGTCGAAGCATCAGGAATCACCCGATACAGAACCCGTTGAATGTAAGGTGGCCCCTCGAAATAGTCGGGATTGGCCTCCAGCACGATCTTTTCGCCCCGCTGCCAGGCGACGAAGCGATAGGGACCGGTGCCGATGGGATGACTGGCAAGGGGACTTTTGGTGATCTCGACCCCCTCCAGCAAATGCCGGGGATGGACGGAAAATGCCCAACTAATCAGAGCGGTGGCCAGGGGTTTATGGTAACGCACCCGAAAGGTGTACGCATCGAGAACCTCGGCCGTGGCCACCTGACGGTAACGCTCGGCATAGGCGGTAGGGGTTTTGGGGTCGACCAGCAAGCGGTAGGTAAAGAGCACATCCTCTGCAGTGAAGGGCGCCCCATCGTGCCAGCGTACACCCTGGCGCAGATGAAAGGTCAGGGTCAGATTGTCCGGCGAGATTTCCCAGCGCTCGGCCAGTTCCCCTTCAATGTTGAGATCCTTGTCGTAGCGCACCAAGCCGTTATAGACCAGACCATTAATATCGCCTGAGGTGCCGTCGCTGGCCAGTACCGGCAGCAAGTTGACGGCATCGGCCCCGGATCCCATTATCAAAGTATCGCCTGCAACGGGCGGCCCAGCCTCCCCCTGCCCTGCCAGTTTATCATCCCGCCGGTCGCAACCACAGACCAGACACAGGCAGCACAAAAGAAGAACTGCCCCAACCAGACCAAATCTGTAGCTCAGCGAATTCATGGCAAGGCCTCTGTTACCACACCGGCTGGCGGTTGCAGGATGAAACGCTCTGCGGCTAGTTCGGGATTCAATTCAACATCGCTGTAGACCAATGAGAAACTCGCCGCCTGCTCAGGCATCGTCACTGTCACCTGCCGGGGAAAACCTTGCAGATCGTCGTCGAAGCGACCGTAGGCCACTTGCAGCAACGGCTCTTCGCCACGAAAATAGCTTGCCTTTAGCAACCTCCCGGAAGCATCAAACTCAAGCTGTTGCCGTCGCCCTTCGGCCCCCTTCAACAGCAACCGATAGCCTTGTTCATGGCGGGTCAAGTCGCTATCATCATAGGCGATAAGGGGCACGTCGTAGAGAGCCAGTCGCACCAGTTGTTCGGCCGTCAGCGCAACACGAGTAAAACGAGCGATTCGCTCCGGCGTAGCAGCCCCCTGCAAAAAACGCTGTTCCCTCGGCAGCGACACTTTTAATACTCCATCGCGAGCGGCCAGCAGCAACAGCGGTTGGCCGAAGGGCCCAAGCACCTCGGCTCGCAGGCTGCCCGGTTTGGCCAGCAGAAGTACCTGCCGTGCGGAGGCCGACCCACTAGGGTCTTCGGTACGAATTCTCGTCATACCGCGCAGGCTGTTAAAAGCACTGGCGTTTGTCTGCAAACGCTGCAAAAGAATCTGCTCATTCAATATGGGCTGGGGGGGCATCGGGGCTGGTACGCAACTCGCCAAAAACAAGGACAACCCTGCAAACAGCAGCAATCGCGGAAATAAAGGTCGATTGAAGCGAATCTGTTTCACACGAGTTGGCTGCCTGGACACATCAATCATGGGGCAACGCCTTCAACTTGTTTTCCAGAACCGGATTATCAGGCTTTATTTGCAGAGCCTTTTGGTAGTTTCGTCGAGCCCGATCATAGAGCTTAAGAGATTGGTACAAATC
>MAXT01000353.1 GCA_001751225.1 Desulfuromonadales bacterium C00003107
CACGCAGACCCCGCACTTCCAGACCTTTGTCGAAACCACCAAGAACTGGCTGGCCGCGCCCCTCGATATCTCCACCGGCAGCCACCTGTTCCCTGCCGATTCGGTATGGCAAAAACAGAGCTGAGCTACTTAGCCTCTGCATAAATCATAAAAAGGCTCCTCAATGTCCGAGGGGCCTTTTTCGATATTATGCTTATTATTGCCCAAACCAGCCAGCCCTTCTTGAACCAAAACCATCCCTCTGTTATTACCGGGACCGAGCCAGCTGGTTCTCTTCCTAATGTCTGATAAATCCAAAATAATCTGACAACCAATTTGGAACAAAATACAAGACGGCCCAACCTATGGGAAACAGGTTGGGCCGTTTGATGTTCCAGCAATCGTGAAAAATCGAAAATTGATCCTCACGGCCTCCAATTCCTAAAAGCAATAAAGCAACTAAGCCCCTGCTGCCGACCCGTGCTCGACGACAACCGCCGCAATGCCATCATCGGCCTTCTTTATGACCCGTAGCGACCGGCGGAAAAGAAGTTCTGGCATGAACGGCAAAGGGCTCTCGCCGCGCGCTGCCCCCGAGCTTGCGCATTCAACGAAACTTTCCCTGTCAGGGCAATGCCAGCGCCCTGGCAACCCTCTTGCGCAACCGCTTTTTCCCAACGACTACCTTGGCACCGAACTGGAAAACAACCTGCGCCACTCCATCGGCAACGCCGCCTGCTGGAGTTCGCTGCAGGATCAGCTACTGACCACGCTGGATTCCTAGCGACAATCCTTTACCGACAACTTTTCCGATTAAGCCGTATCCCTTCATCAGGCCACTGCCTTCTTCTTGGCTTTTGGGAAATTTTTGTTAATCTTTAACCTGGACGCGGTTCGCGGGATTCAAACAAAAGTTGATATTCATCAATTTCCGCAACAGCAGGGTGCGATAACCTAGCAAAATCGGAGGTAACCTTACCGAATTGATGGGGCACTCAAACCAATCACACAGTCAATGGAGATAAGTCATGTTTTGTTTTCAATGTCAGGAAACGGCAAAGAACCAGGGCTGCACGATAAAGGGTGTGTGCGGCAAGCCGGAAAAAACTGCGGATCTTCAGGACCTGCTTATCTTCGTATGCAAGGGCATCTCAGTCTACGGAGAAAAGTTAAAGGAACAGGGCACTGTGGACAAATACGCTGCCCGTTTCGTGTGCCAAGCCCTTTTTACCACCATTACCAATGGGGCCTGGAACGATGATGTGATTATCGACCGGATCAAGGAAGGCCTCAAGGTTCGGGACGCAATCAGGGAAAAGGTCGGAACCGCCATGTCCGGCATGCTTCCAGATTGCGCCACCTGGACTCCGGAGAGCAAGGAAGAGATCGTAGCCAAGGCCATGTCCGATGAGGTTCGCATTACGACAGTCCAGAACGAGGACGTGCGCTCCCTCAGAGAGCTGCTCATCATCGGCTGCAAGGGAATCGCTGCTTATGCTGATCATGCCGCGATTCTTGGTCATGAGAAGGACGATGTCTACGGCTTTCTGATGGAGGCCCTGGCATCCACCACCAAGGATCTTTCAACGGATGAAATGATTGCCATGGTCATGAAGGCAGGGGAGATGGCTGTAAATACCATGGCCCTTCTGGATGAGGCCAATACAACTGCCTACGGCAACCCGGAGATCACGGAGGTCAACATCGGGGTCAGAAACAATCCCGGAATTCTTATCTCCGGCCACGACTTGAAAGACATGGAAGAACTGCTCAAGCAAACCGAAGGCACAGGTGTGGATGTTTACACTCACGGCGAAATGCTTCCGGCCAACTATTATCCGGCATTCAAGAAGTATAACCATTTCGTGGGCAACTACGGTGGATCCTGGTGGCACCAGAATGTCGAATTCGAGTCCTTCAACGGTCCTATCCTTCTGACCACTAATTGCCTGGTGCCCCTCAAAACGGACAATACCTATTTGAATCGTCTCTACACCACGGGAATAGTTGGATACCAGGGCGCAAAACATATTCCGGACCGTTCTGAGGGTGCTGCCAAGGACTTTTCAGCCCTGATCGCCCAGGCCAAGGCCTGCGCGTCTCCCACGGAAATTGAAACCGGGGTTATTGTCGGCGGATTCGCACACCACCAGGTTTTGGCCCTGGCCGACAAGGTGGTGGACGCCGTCAAGTCCGGCGCCATCAAGCGTTTCGTGGTTATGGCCGGATGTGATGGTCGGCAGAAATCGCGCAACTACTACACCGAAGTGGCCGAAAACCTTCCCAAGGATACGGTTATTCTCACTGCTGGATGCGCCAAATACCGCTACAACAAATTAAACCTCGGTGATATAGGCGGAATCCCACGCGTGCTCGATGCCGGACAGTGCAACGATTCCTATTCCCTGGCAGTTATTGCCCTGAAGCTCAAGGAAGTCTTCGGTTTGGAGGATATCAACGAACTGCCCGTGTCCTATGATATTGCCTGGTATGAACAGAAAGCCGTTGCAGTGCTTCTGGCACTCCTTGCCCTGGGCGTGAAAGGTATCCGCCTCGGTCCTACCCTGCCTGCGTTCCTTTCGCCCAACGTGGCCAAGGTACTGGTGGAAAAGTTCGACATTAAACCCATCGGAACGGTCCAGGACGACATTGCGGCCATGATGGCGGGTAAATAAAAAAGGGTCATGACACGTCAAGGTGCTCCCAGCAACTGTTTCGGGAGCGCCTTGACCTGAAAGGAAGCGCCATGGAAATCGTCGAGGCAAAAGCGGCAGACCTGATTGACAATCCGCACCATGTCAAGGCCAGTAAACTGTATGATACAAAAGATGCTCAAGTCATACACATTACACTCGAGGCCGGTGAATCCCTGAAAAAACACATCACACC
>MAXT01000354.1 GCA_001751225.1 Desulfuromonadales bacterium C00003107
CCCCGACCCTGGCCATCGCCTACCTTCCTTGCATATTCAGGCTCAGGAGCATAGCTCAAGGCCTCGGATACTCCACGGAATGGGCGAAGAGGGCGGGGAGCCAATCTACGATCAAGCTCAAGGCTTCAGGGCGGAACGGCTTCCCCGGCAACTTTTTGTCGACATCCTACATCGACATGAATGAAAAATCCTTACTCTGATTTGCTTTGGAACTAACATACAAGGGCGGATTTTTTGCGACGCCATCACGGTTAGTTTCCTAGCTTTCGTATCCGGCACATGAAGCTGCGGTTGCCTGGCGTGCCGGTAATAGGGTTTCGGCGATGATCGTCGGTCAGGCTGTTAAGGTTGGCAGTCGGCTCCGTCTCCCCCCAGCCCCAGGCAATACGAATCGTACCGGGTTTTATGTTCTGACTGGTTCGCCCCGCCAAAGTTATTTTCCCTCGGGGGCTGGTTATTTCGATTTGGTCGCCGCTACTGATGCCGAGGGGACCTGCATCGTCGGGGTGAATGTCGATTATGGCACAGGTCTCTTGTTGTAGCAGCATCGGTATTTTATGAAATTGGGAATGGGTGAAGGAACTGCTCCGTGCTCCGCTGATTCCGATCAACGGATAGTCGTCACCTTGTCCGGCGAAGCTGATGGGATTGTCGAGGCGTCCGTCGGCAAAGGGGACAGCAGAGAATCCCGCTTGTTTTAGACGCTCGGATGCGAATTCGACTTTCCCGGATGGAGTGGCAAATCCTATTTCTGTGTATTTCTGATGTTTTACCGAGGCGGAGCGTATGCCCTCTGGTTGCTCACGCAGTGCAGCGACAGTTACGCCGGAAGGTTCAAGCTGATAATCGATGGCCTCTTCGACACATTGCCAGGGGAACTCTTCCTTCAATCCGAGTCTACGGCCCAGTTCAAAGATGATTTTCCAGTCGGGCCAGCTATTGTGAAGCGGTTCGATGACCTGGTTTTGCAAGACCACCAGACTGTTGCGCAAGTAGGCACGGTTGAGTTGGGTCTTTTCAAAACAGCTGCTGGCCGGCAGGATAACGTCCGCATATTGGGCGGTGCGGGTCATAAACAGGTCAATGACCACCAGAAAGTCGAGTTGGGACAGGGCTTGATTTACCCGGTTGGAATCGGTCATGGTGACTGCAGGATTGCCGGATTGGACTAGCAGAGATTTGACTGAATAGGGCCGTCCTTCCAGAATGGCGTCGATGACACAGGACTGGGCGTGCAGGCCCCAATTGTGATGAAAGCTGTTGAACAGGGGGTAGTCGCGGGTGACAGGGTAACTACTCTCCGGTAGGCACTCCTTTAGTTGGATATTGCGAGCCGCCACCGGCTGCGGTATTAAATCGCCCCCAGCTCGGTCGAGGTTTCCGCTCAAAGCTCTGAGCATGGCCACGGCTCGGGTCGCATCGAAAACTTCAAGCTGCATATCCAGTCCGTTGCCATCGATTATGCAGGCCGTTTCACTCTGTGCGTAGAGTTGGGTGGCAGCTTGGATATCCGCAGCTTGTAAGGACAACTGTTCGGCGATGTCTTCTGCTCGATAGTGTGCGGTTGCTTGGCGTAGATCTTCAAAACCGGTAGTCCATTGGGCGACAAATTCGGCGTTGTACCAGCCGCAACGGATCATTTGGTCGATCATGGCCATCGCCAGCGGCCCGTCGTGGGCCGGTTTGATTTGCAGCCAGATGTCGGCCATGGCGGCCAATCCGGTACGAACCGGGTCGACCACGATCAATCGGGCGCCCCGGTTTCGGGCCTGCACTATGGCATCGTAGGCCGGTGGATTGGTGTGCTGGTCGTTCTTTCCCCAGATCACTATGCAGTCGCTCTTTTGTATTTGTGGAATGGTCATGGCACCGTAGGTATAGTTGTGAGCTATCTCCCGGGCAACATGACAGACCGAGCCGTTGCCGATGCAGTTCGGCGAACCGAAGGCATTCATAAACCGGTTGGCGTAGTCCCAGGGTGCCCCCCAGTCTGCCGCCATACCTCGTAGCCAGGCCACCGCTTCGGCCCCATGCTCTTGTCGGCATTCGAGCAGGCGGCTGGCCACCAGGTCGAGGGCTTCGTCCCAGGATGCTTCCTGGAAACTGTTGTCTGCCTGGCGAATAAGGGGGTGCTGCAGCCTTGCTGGTGAATAAACGATATCGGCAGCAGCTGCCAGTTTAGGGCAGGGCCATGCTTTATCGGGTGGAAGTAGAGTCTTTCGTTGAGCGTCCACCAATCGGCCTTGTTCGACATAGGCCGTGATCGGGCAACAGGAGGAACAGAGTCGGCATACAGTATCAACTTGCATGGCATCAATCTCCCTGGAGTCTGTCGGACTTGACGGGCCTAAACGAAAAGCTGACCTCGAACAGGCGATTTTGCAGTCGGCTCATGGTAAGTCCGACAGCCTTATAGTCAAGAATTACGATCAGCCTTGATGTAACAGCTGCGAATTAGTTCAAAATGGTTGCAGTGGGTGCGTATTTTCCACCACACCTGGCCTTGTTGGTCAATTTGCCAGGCGGGTTTTAGATGATTTCCGTGGTCCTGCAGTAGGGTTTTGAGATTGTCCATGCCCCGCCCAGCATGGCTGCCCTCATGGGTTCCTCCCAGCCAATCTTGCTCTTCGGCCACTTCCGTGGACCATGAAAAGGGATCAGAAAATAGCAGTTGAGCTCTATCGTATTTAGCGATGCGGTTGAGTTCTGCCAGGTGTTGCAATGGTTTTGGTACCTTGTCGATCAGGTTTAAGGAGGTCAGGGTGGTAAAGCTGCTTTGGCGAAAGGGGAGGGCTAGAGCGTCGCCGACGATAAATTCGACATTATTTCTTGGCCATTCTTTTGGGAGAATAATGGTCTCTTTCCGTGTCAAAATCCCTTCTACGGCCAGGTCTATTTCTGCTTTCCCTGTTAATAATAGGTCTCGTGCTGCCTTGACAAAGGCATAAGAACTATCCACACCGATTACCCGGTCGCTTTTACGGGCTAACTCAAAAGAGAATCGGCCGACGGCGGCGCCGATATCAATGGCCAGGCCGCCCTCAGGTTTAAGCAATGCGGCCCACTGATGATAGGCATCGGAGGCATCAGGGTCTTTTAGCAGATCACCGTAATGGCTCCAGAGGTAGGAAGACAGTACAGAAGCTGTTTCATATTTGGAAGGTGCTACATGATGAAATTGTTTTGCTGCGGTCAGGAAAGCGATACCCTCGCGGATCGGATAGGCGCGGCTACAAGCCTTACAAGTCAGTTGACCAGAGATAATGTCCTGCTTTTGTACTTCGAGTTTGAAAGATTGCAAGGGGCGTTCTTCAGGTAAGCAGGCCGGGCAAATCAGGAACTCAAGCAGGAATGTTTTCATCAGCTCTCCACGTAGGTGATTTTGGGGAATCGCTGGTACAGTTGACTATGGTATAAATAATAGCGTAAATCTTGCTGGCTTCTGGGAGCATCGGATATTTAGTTTCTGTCCGGAAACGGCCCTTTTCCCCAATCTCTGCGTCAATCTGCACGTTTGCTTGTGACTCGGGCCATCCCTGGCCCTCGCCCTTCGGGCAGCCAGAGGCTGTCCCATTTCGCTGTCCTGCGGAATGGTGCGGCGTAAACAGCTACGCCTCCGCGCAACCGTTTGATTTTCTTGACCTTGGGAAAAATTGCTCGTTTCCCATATTAAAACTACATCGTGTCCATCCGGAGTTTCCGGATGGACACGATGTAGATAATCTTTC